>JARRQQ010000570.1:0-3506 GCA_037381725.1 Sedimentisphaerales bacterium | reverse complement strand
GCGGCGTCGCATCCTGCAGGTGGGTCCTGCCGATTTTAACGATCTCCTCGAAGGCATCGGCTTTTTCCACGAGGGCCCCTTCCAAAGCCTCGAGTTCAGGCATAAGCGATTCTGTGAGAGCGGCTACCGTGGCAATATGCATGGAAGTGGGACTGGTGTCGTTGGTGGACTGGGCCATATTGACGTGGTCATTGGGGTGGACAGGCGATTTTGTTCCCATTTGTCCCCCCAGTATCTCAATGGCGCTGTTCGCAATGACCTCATTCATATTCATATTAAACTGGGTGCCACTCCCGCTCTGCCAGATGACCAGGGGAAAATGTTCATCCAGCTTTCCGGAAATGACTTCATCCGCGGCATCCTCAATAGCCTGTGCAATCTCCGGATCCAATGAACCAAGTTCAGTGTTGACCCTTGCTGCCGCCTTTTTCACGGTAGCATGGGCGCGGATGAACTCCGGGGGAAAATATTCCCGGCCAATGTCAAAATTCTCCGTCGCGCGTTGGGTTTGCGCGCCGAAATATTTATTTTTGGGCACCAGTAGCTCTCCCAGGGCATCTTTTTCTTTTCGCATCCGATCACCTCCCTCTACCGCATTAGAGGGTTCCCCCTTCCTTGTCTCCACCTTTTTCGTCCAAATATTCACTCCAGAGCCGGCTTCGCAATTCATTGATCTTTTCGAATTTATTCTCCAAAGCGGAGATGATTCCGGGATCGTCTTTGTCCATGGCTTTTTTCAGGTCCTCACAGAGATAGGTGTGACACAAGAACGGTCTGGATAAATAGTCGAGGGTGCAACCCGATTCATTTAGAAACCAGCATCCTTTCTTTGAGAACGCTTCCCTTCTCCATTTGGGGGGCCGTCCGGAGGCTTTTAAAAAGATGATGTCCTTGTCGCTGTAAAGATAATGAACCCTCAGACAGCAGGGGGACTTGCAGTCGGGGCATATGCGCGCCACATACGGTTTTTGACACGCGACGGCCTCTGATATGAGCGTTTCTATTTTGCCGACCGTTTCGGCGATCATTGTGAGACCTTTTGACCTCGCCCCAAGAATTTGGGTGATTGTTATCTGATGATTATATCCATTCGTTGTCATCAGCTGTCATTTCGCCACCAGCATCGCCAGTGTTAATCGTGCCTGCCGGCTCAACAAGCATTGCTTTACATTCCTTATCAGCAAAGGGTTTATGTTCTACGCCCTTTGGTACGACAAACATTTCACCAGCTTTTAGCTCTACTGAACCATCTCTAAAGGTAATTGACATCTCACCATCGAGCACAATGAAAACCTCGTCTGTATCATCGTGGCTGTGCCAAACGAATTCGCCCTGAAATTTTACAACCTTAAAATGGTAGTCGTTCATTTGAGCGATTATTTTAGGTGCCCAATGTTCAGAAAATTTGGAAAATTTCTCATTGAAATTGATACATTTCAATTCCATCATCTTTTTCCGAAGTTTGTAGGCAGATAATCGGGATAGGGAGGAGCCTTGCGACTCCCCTCCTCCCACACCACCGGGCATACGGATCACGTACCACGGCGGTTCGGTCGATTAAGTCGGTTTGATGAACAGCCTTGGCAGTCCCATCGCTGCAAAATATTTGGCAGGCAGGGCAAACGCCAAGCCCGGACTTCGGCTCAGCCTCCATGGACCGTGGGCTGATTTCGCAGTATTCCACGCAAGATCTCGACTGACTCCCAGTTTCCTTAACTCCCGGTATCCGCGACGCCCCCATTGCTTCCATAGGTAACATCGAAGACGTCGTTTTATCCATGAGTCCAGTTCCCTCAGAATATGGCGTACCTGTGTAAAATTGAAATAGCCTTGCCAACCCAACATATATCGGCGAAGCTCCTTCACAATCACTTCAATACGTCTTCCGCGGACCCGACAGGTAATTTCCCTGATCCTGTTCTTGAAGCGTTTGATGGACTTGACGCTGATACGTCTGTTCAGCTTCGAACTGAAAGTAAACCCCAGAAACTGACGTCTCCAAGGTCTATCAACCGCACTTTTAGCTTCGTTGACCGAAAGCATTAAATGCGTCTCCAAAAATCGGCTGATACTCCCGAGAACCCTTGATCCGGCACGTTTGCTTTTGACGTAAATATTACAATCATCAGCGTAGCGTACGAACCGATGGCCTCGGCGTTCCAGTTCACGATCCAGATTGTCGAGCATCAAGTTCGCCAGCAGAGGAGACAAGGGGCCTCCCTGTGGCGTTCCCATTTCAGACTTCATCAGTCTGCCTTCATGTTCAATCCCAGATCGCAAGAAACGTTGGATCAGAATGTTGACCCGTTTGTCTGATACGCGTTTCCGGACCTCGCTCATCACTTTATCGTGATTCACTCGGTCAAAGAACTTTTCGAGATCCATATCAACGACCCAAAGATATCCCCGCTTGAGGTACTCCTGAGATCGCTTTATGGCTTGGTGGGCACTCCTTTTAGGCCTGAACCCAAAACTCGATTCAGAAAAGGTCCCATCCCACTCCTGCTGCAGTATCTGCAATAATGCCTGCTGGATAAACCGGTCCAGCACGGTGGGGATACCCAGCTGTCGTATCCCACCTCCGGGTTTGCGTATTTCTACCCGTTTGACTGGCAATGGTACATATGTCCCATCCAGTAACTGCCCACGGATCTTCGGCCATTTCCGCTTCAGGTAGTCCGGCAGTTCTTCCACCGTCATCCCATCTATTCCGGGAGCGCCTCCGTTCCGTTTCACATTGCGGAGAGCCATTAACAGGTTATCCCTGTCAACAACCTTCTCCATAAGCTGTTCTTCTTCCACCGGACTGACGGTGTCGGCTTTCGTCGTGAACAATCCGCCCTTAATTTCAAAGGGCAACCACAATTGTTTTGCCGGTTTATTACTCACGCGTCTTCCGTCCTGTAGTCCTATCATTTAATCCCTTCTCAGGGAACCGTTCGGGCCTTCGTCGGGTGAGTCCTCCGCATTTCGCGGCTCGTTTCCAATCACGCATTAGCGTGAGTTCCTTGACTACTATGCCCTCTGCTGACTTCTCCCATGCGGTCAGGGTCGATTACTCTCCCCTCAGCCAATTTCCGTCGCACGCGACTTCCCAGGGCACATGAGAGATCTCCCGGGGTAAGACACAGAGCTTTCTGCGCGTAAACGCCGGATTTATAAAGCACACCCCAGTTGCGGATGGAGGACTTCGTGGTCACGTGCCCACTCGTCCCGAGTGTACCACACCTCAGATCCGGTTCCTGTACGTCGTCCCGCGCTTTTGGATTGGGCTTCCTCCAGACCCCGCCTCACGACGACGCCCTTGCCCTTCTCCTAACCTTCGGCTCCGCAAACACCTGGTACGAGGACTTTCACCTCGTTAGTTCTGTGCCATGCCCGGCACACACGGCTATGACAGGCGGTTTTCCAAACTCGCCAATGTGGATCTATTGATCATTGACGACTTCGGTCTCAAGCCGCTCAAGCCAGCTCAGGACGAGGACTTCCATGATCTCATCTCAGAA
>JARRQQ010000569.1:0-3507 GCA_037381725.1 Sedimentisphaerales bacterium | reverse complement strand
TTCCGGCTTGGAAGATGGTGGAGGTTTCCCTGTCCTTGATAAGCTGGCCGGCGTCGAGCTTCTCCTGCTCAGCCAGGGCGCGCTGATAGAATTGCAGGCTCAGGACGAGCCAGATCAGGGCGACACCGAGATTCATCCAGCCGATGGCGGAGATGGCGGCGAAGCCGCTCCACCGACCCAAGAAGAAGGCAATGCCGAAGAAAAGTATGCTGAGAACAAGGGAAACCAGAGCAATGTGTACAGGGCGTTTGGCCGATACTGTCATGTTCTATCCCGGTCGTGTAGTTTGAACAAAAATTACGGAAACAGAGTAATTGCTTGTGTATCCGTGTTAGACCTTGCCACAGGTTATAAGTTGCGTAATATAACAACCATCGTTATTTTGTACAGGGTCCTTAAGAAAAATCCGAGTCCCTGCAAACGAGGGAGTCGCCTTTTGCCGGGTGTGTGAAATCATGAATCGATTGTTCACAATAGCAAAAAACACGTTCATCGAAACCCTAAGGCAACCCATCTACGCCATCATTATCTTTGCGGCAGTCTGCTTGTTCTTCACCAGCCCGTCCATTGCCATGTATACCATGGACGACGACAACAAGCTCTTGCGTGAGATAGGCTTGTCTACGCTATTTCTGACGAGTTTGTTCATCGCGATATTCTCATCGTCGGGAGCCGTTGCCGAGGAGGTGAGGAACAAGACGATCATGACCGTTCTGACCAAGCCTATTCAGCGTCCTATATTCATCATTGCGAAATTCCTGGGCGTGGCGGCCGCCGTGATTTTGGCGCATTATATATGCACGGTGGCCTTGCTCATGGCGATTCGGCACGGCGTCCTGGAGACGGTCAATGATACCCACGATTGGACCGTCATCGGGGCCGCGGGAGTGACTATCGGCGGGGCATTGTTGTTAAGTGCTTTTTTTAACTATGCTTACGACTGGAAGTTTACCTCCACGGTTATCGCCATGACGGGGGTGTTCGCCACGCTGAGCCTGGTGTTCCTGGCCCTGATAGACCGTGACTGGCAGTTCAACCCCGCGAAAAACGGGATGCACGCGGTGGATATCTACGGCTCGGTGTTGCTGCTGCTGGCGGCGATCATCATTGTCGCCCTGGCCGTCGCGTTGTCGGCGAGGTTCAATATTGTCGTGACGCTCTCGGTTTGTATCGGGATCTTTTTGCTGGGTCTGGTGAGTGACTACGCGTTCGGGCGGTTCGCCGACACCCACCTGTGGGCACGGATCGGGCGGTTCATCGTGCCCAATCTTCAGATTTTCTGGATTAGTGACGCGATTTATGAGGGCAGTAAAGTCTCGCTCAAATACATCGCGATGAGTGCCTCTTACGCCCTGTGCTATACCGGTGCCATTCTGGCCTTGGCGATAGCCCTCTTTCAACGCCGCCAGGTGGGCTGATCGGGATGCTACTCCAGAATTCATTTGCCTAGCAGCACGGCCCGGCTGCCTTTGATCTGAGGCTGCTCGATGACACTGAACCCTGTCCTTTCGGCCGCGGAGACGGTTGCCGCAAAAGCGTCTTCCGAGACCCGCCCTCGCGGCTCGGCCACCAGGAATCGCCCGCCCGGTTTCAGCGCCCCGTAGACTTCTGAGAAGAATCCCGCCGCGTCGGGAACCTCGTGCACGACCGCAAAAGCAATGGCAAGGTTGATTTCTTCCTTGAGATCCCCGACCCCCAAAGAATCCGACGGACAGAGACGGGCTTCAATCTTATCGGACAATCCTGCCCTCTTCGCCCGCTTCTCAAGCGATGCGATCATCTTCGGCTGCAAGTCCACGCAGACGACCCTGCCGCCCGCGCCGACCATCCCGGCTATGGGCAAGCTGAAGAAACCCATCGCGCAGCCGATGTCCAGAACGTTCATGCCTTCCTTGACATACGGACCGACGATTCTCTTTGGATTCTGAACGAGCTTCCTCAGCGGGCAGGCAAGCAAATAACCAACCCATACGGGACACACATGCTCAGCCATACGGTCCTCCGTAGGGGCAGGCCCATGTGCCTGCCCTGGGCAACCACATAGAGTTGCCCCTACAGGCTCTTTGTCACGGCGATCTCGTCGCAATTCTGTTGCTTCGGGCACCGGGCGCAGTCACTCCAGACTTTCATCGGGAGCGTCTCCTTCTTGACGATCTTGAAGCCCAATTTCCGGAAGAACTCCGGCTCAAGCGTCAAGGCAAAGACCTTCGGCATGCCGAGGCCGCCCGCCTGCTCCAGCGCCGCCGTCACCATCATTCTCCCGACGCCCATCGCTTTCTTTGTTCCATCGACCGCCAGCGATTTGATCTCCGCCAAATCCGACCAGATGATCTCCAGCGCGCAGCAGCCGACGACCTCACCGTCCAGCTCCGCGACAGTGAAGGTTTGTAGGTTCTCGTAAATATCGGCCATGGAGCGGAACAGCATCCTGTCACGCTCCGCATAGGAGCTAATCAAGGCATGAATTGCCCGAACATCCGGGATTCTGGCTTTGCGTACATTCATGACCTAATTATACAGCGTGGGGGATGCTGGGTTCAAAGAAGAATTGGAGGCTCTTTCACGTCACGGACAGGAAACCGTAATCCTCTTCAGCAGTTCCAAGGCCGTAGTCATACCCTCGGTGTTTCTTACGAGTTGAGTCACAGGTTCGTACTGGCCCGTATGGCCCAAGACGTCCGACCGCGACATGGTTCCCTTGATAGCTTCAATGGTCCCACCGTATACCAGTGACGGCTGGCCATTGCCATTGCGGTCGGTCCGGCCGTCCTGGGATTCCTTCGGAAACGCCGCATTGAAGTCGCCTGAGACGTTGACCTCGATGAAGTAGCTCCAGCGCGATCCTTCGGGCACGCTCGCGTGGATGATCAGGTGCTCCTTCGGCGTGGCGTAGGTGAGAGCATCCGGTGCGGGATGTTCCTTCGTTGGCGGTCCGGCCGTGCCGGTCTGCCGATTGTAGAAACCAACCCAATACGGCAGAGCCACCTCACGCTGGACTTGTCCGCCCCAGTCGCATGCCCCCATGCGATGCGTCACCATCACGGTGCGGATGCCATGGTTCTCTCGGTTCTGCATCCAAATGGCCATCTGCGGTGGATGCCCGTAGGTGCTGGCCTGGTACACCTGCTTGTTCAGGTCGATCTGGAAAGCCACGTCCACCGACGCTTTCGCACCGTCGCCGACCCGGCTCATACGGGAACCACGGCAGCCCACGAAGGCGAAGCCTGACAGCAACAATATCATCAGTGCCCAAACGCATCGGCTCATATACGGTCTGCACGATACGCCATTTTGTGGTCACAGTCAAAGACGTTTTCACGTTGCATAGAAAAAACGATAGAAAAACCGTTGCAAAACCGGCGTCCGGCGTGTAGCGTATCGCCTTATCCTGGCTGGATGAATCGGATTAACGACTGTAGGCTGTGGACTAAATCATGCGTTTTATACTGATTGACACGGTAGTTGAGCTGGAGGCCGGCCGGCGGCTGAAGGCGGTCAAGAACGTCT
>JARRQQ010000568.1:0-4517 GCA_037381725.1 Sedimentisphaerales bacterium | reverse complement strand
CGAAAAAGGCTCTCTCGGGGCGGCGCTGAAGAACGAACAACCCAGTCGCCCGCGAAAGAGCTAGACTTGAAGCATTTGCAGGAGACTCTGAGAACGTGCATTGCCCAGTTGCCGGAACATCTGAGGAACGTATTGACGCTGCGCGATCTGGCGCAAATGTCCTATGCCCAAGTAGGCAAGATATTAGGCATATCCTCTGGAACAGCAAGGGTTTACAGGTGCAAAGCGATCCAGTTGCTGGCGGTATGGATGAATAAAGAAGAATGACCATGGCAAGAAGACAAGCAGACAATCCGTGCAGACGAATCAGAGCCAAGTTATATGCGGCTGCAAACAGACATTTTGGGCCGGAAGCGGGCTGGTTGCGAGGTCACGTTGCGAGCTGTCCGCGATGCCAGCGTCGTCTGGCCTCGTCCGGCAGGGTCCATCTCGCGCTGTCGTCGGTCAAGACGCAGCCGCACAGACTAGATCTCTTAATGCGTGCGAACCAACAAGCCATTTCCGTGCTCAAGCATAGTCTGAGGGAGGAGCCGAAAGCCCAGCGGCTCAAGGCGAGGCTGCCGGAGCCGAAGCCATTCGAAAAGGTCGCCAAGTACGGATTCTCCGTGGGAAGCGTGGCGGCCTGCATCGCGATACTGATTTTGATGAAGATCGGCGTATTCTCGTCCGTGGATTCCGTCGAGACGAGGGGCCGCAAAGTCATTAGGCAATATTACGTCAAGCACGTCGGTCAGGACTTGGCCGATGAGGTCTTCCCGGCCGAGGCAAAGCCGCCGGCCTCCGCGCACCCAGGGGGTGCAACCACCGTCTGAGCCATCTGTCCCCGCTCATGGCCCGCCGGTGGACCGGTACCACGCCGCGAACCCTTCCGATAACTGTCCCGCCGTGAGAGTGATTCTCGATTGCCGATTGGCGAATTTCGACTTGCAGCCGGGAATCAGCGTTCGCAAATCGAAATTTGATGCGGGAGAATTATTACGTATATTTTAGGTACGGCCCGCCGGGAGGAGGCTGTACGGCTGCCACCTGCAGCGGGATTCGGAAAACGCAGAAAGGAGAACTTAGGACAAGCCTACGGGATTTGTGATTTATGATCGGAGATTGCCGACTGGCCGACACGCTTCGACAAAGCCGCATTCATAAACCATAAATCCAAAATCAGAGTCGATTGGGGGTACCTGGAAACATGGCGCGGATTTTTGGATTCAGGCTCAAGGACAGCCGCACGAGTGAGAGCCGCACTGGCGCTCGCTTGGAGGACGAATTCGATGAGAGCATCAGCGGCCTGTCACAACTGTACAGCCCAGGGGAAGACAACGCCAGTCGGATTCGCGACGTGGCCGACGTGCTTTCTGAAATGGGAACGATCACGAGCGAACAGCTTTCTGAGATCAGGCGCAAGCAGAAGGCCAAGCCGAACAGTGACGTCTGCCAAGTCATCACGGAATTGCGTCTGGCCACCGAGCCGGATATCGCCATGGCGCGAGCGGGCCTGTATGGCCTGGAGTTCCGTCGGATCGAGCCGGAAGCGGTCGATAGAGACGCCTTCAACCGCCTCGACGTCGAGTACGTCAGAAGCAACCGGATCATGCCGATTTCGATTCGGGACCAGACACTCGTGATCGCCACCAGCCATCCCGCCGATCTGTTCGTGATTGAAGACGTCAAACGGCAGACCCGGATGAACACGGAGACGATTGTCTGCCTGGATTCGGATATCGACAAAGTGTGTGACGTCCTCAGCGACGAGAGGGCGAACCACAATCTCGATGATATCATCAACGACATGACGGACGTAGAGATCGTCCAGGACGAGCAGGAGGAATCCGAGGACCTCGAAAAGATGGCGGGCCAATCGCCCGTCATCAAGTTCGTCAATTACTTAATCAGTAACGCGATACGGGAAGGCGCCAGCGACATTCATATCGAGCCGAAGGAAAGGTTCATGAAGACGCGCTACCGCATCGACGGCGTACTCTTCGAGATGAAACGCTCGCCGCTCAAGATGCACCCCGCGATTGTCTCCCGTATCAAAATCATGGCGAACCTGGACATTTCCGAGAGGCGGCTGCCCCAGGACGGCAAGATCAAGGTCTCCGTCGGGGGTCGGGCCATCGATCTGCGTATCTCGACACTGCCGACCAATCACGGCGAGAAGGTGGTGATCCGTGTCCTGGACAGCCAATCGGTTCTTCGCGGCCTCAACCAGTTGGGCATGGAGGCGGATGTGATGGACACGTTCAAGGAGCAGATCATGCTGCCTCACGGGATTCTGCTGGTGACCGGCCCGACGGGGTCCGGCAAGAGTACGACGCTGTACTCAGGCCTGTGCCAGATGGACGGCGAGAAGCTCAATATCTCGACCGTCGAAGACCCGGTGGAGTACGAGCTTGACTTCTGCAATCAGGTCCAGACTAATGAGAAGATCGGCCTGGCTTTTGCCACGGCGCTGCGGAGTCTGCTCCGTCAGGACCCGGACGTCATCATGATTGGCGAGATTCGTGATAACGAAACGGCACGCATCGCGGTCCAGGCCGCTTTGACGGGACACTTGGTCCTGTCTACTCTGCACACGAACGACGCGGCCGCCAGCATTCCCAGACTCGTGGACATCGGGATCGAGCCGTATCTGATTGCCGCTTCGCTCAACGCGGTTCTTGCACAGCGACTGGTCCGAAAGATTTGTCCGAAGTGCAAACGGCCCTACGAGGTCTCGAAAAACGTGCGGAAGTACTTGGAGAGGGCCGGGGTCCGGCCGAATGAAATCTACCACGGCGTCGGTTGCGACAACTGCCGAGGCTCAGGCTACGTGGGCCGGGCGGGCATATATGAATTGCTGGTCCTCGATGAGCGATTCAGAGACATGATCAACAAGGACCCATCGGTGAACAATATGCGGCGGGTCTTTCATGAAAGCCGCTGCCGGACACTGTTCGACGACGGGATCACGAAGATCAAGCAGGGTCTGACAACGATAGAAGAGGTCCTGCGCGTGACCGAAGTCTATGGCAAGAACGAAGAGGAAGCGTTCGTCGAAAACCTTGACGCAAAGGAATGAGCAGACGGGAGAACAAGATTAGCGAGATGAATCATCCGGTACATCCTGCTGATCCTGTCAAAAAGCAAAACAATCATGCGTAAGAAGTCAATGATTCTTGGTTCGGCATTGCTCGTGATCGGCGGCGTCAGCCTGTGGTGGGGTCTGGCTGAGACGTGGAAGGAGCGCGACGAGGTCGCTCGCTGTCAGGCGAAGTACAGCACCGAGACCGACGATTACATGAAGCAATACAATGAGTGGCTTCGGCTTCCCGCCGACGAAAGGACCACCTTTCCGCTGCTGCTGGACCGAAACGGCAAGACCAAGACAAGGGCTCAACTGAAACAAGAACAGCGAGAGAGGCTCAAGGCGGACCTTGAGAAACTGGCTTCGGCTCAGACGAAGGTCCCTGCGTTTGCAGACGTTCTCTACGGGGAGAACTGGCCAGCGGAGATCGACGCCTATAAAAAGGGCCATCTACGCCTGGTGGTGTCTGCTGGCCGCCGGGAGGGCGATTCTCAAGGGTCTGGCTCGCGTGAAACAGTGGGCGGCGACATCGAGGCCGGAGTTTGTGGACGCCGACGACGAGACGACGGGAGCAACCGATCTGACGGATATACCGCCCGAGGAGCCGGCGTCGCAGCAGCGCAGCCAGCAGGAAAAGCATCCCAAGATCCCGCCGAGATCGAACTGGGGCCATTGGGCGCCCATTCAGCGCGACACTGAGGTCAATGCCGAAATGGACCAGATCAGGAAGATTTCCAATGAGGCGGACGGCCTTGCGACCTTGCTTTCTGACGAGAAGGCCCGTCGGGTGGAGACTTCGACCGTCAAACCTCTCGATCCCCGCCAGCACGCCGAGCCGCTGGACAATACGCTCAAGGAACTTAGCCAGGAAGTCTCGGCCATCCGCGAGTACACATCCTATCAGCAGGATCGGCTGGAGAAACTTCAGGACGGCTACGATTGGAACATTATCAGGACATTCTGCCTGCGTGTCATTCGGTGCATCGACAACCTTGACAACCGCATCAGCGGGCTCAGCAGTAAGAATGGCAAGGCCGCCCATCTGGCGGAAGTAAGGGACGAGTTGATCTTCGCACTGGAGTCCAGCGGCGTCGAGCAGTTCAATCCAGAGGTCAACAGCGAATATCGGGGACAGGAGAAATACGCGGAGGCCGTCAAAGACAGGCAACCGTCTGAGCAGCCGGAGCAGAAGGGCAAGGTAGCCACCGTTATTCGCCCCGGCTACCAATACTTCATCAGCGAGGAGAATATCAAGGTGGTGCGTCCGGCCCAGGTGAAGCTCTTTGGGTGAAAACGCCGTCAAGCTGGGATTCAGGCAGCCACAATACAGGGGGTGTAACATGGCGAACATAGTGGGAATAGACCTCGGCACAACGTACTCCGCGTTGGCGATTCTCAACGCGATCGGCAGGCCGGAGATTATCCCCAGTGCGGATGGTGAGCGGCTGATACC
>JARRQQ010000567.1:0-5934 GCA_037381725.1 Sedimentisphaerales bacterium | reverse complement strand
ACGGATTCCTGTCCGACAAGTTCGGTCCGCGTCTCGTCGTCGGCATCGGGCTGTTTCTGGCCGTGTTCGCAAACGTCTTCCTGGGTTTCGGCGCGACGCTGCTGGTCTTCGCCTTGCTTTTGTGTGTCAATGGAACCGGGCAGTCTACCGGGTGGTCCGGGACCGTCAAGAATATGGCCCCCTGGTTTCGACGCAAGGAGCGGGGCGTCGTCATGTCGTGGTGGTCGACCTGCTACGTCGTCGGCGCCGTCGCGGCCACAACGCTGGCAACGTTCGTCGTCACGCACCCCTTGCTCTGGCGACCCAACGATCTGAAAGACCCTTCCGGCCTGGTGACCGAGCTACGCGACGCAAAAGATCCACTCTCAAAATATCTCATCGGGACGTTTTCGCCCCAAAGCCGGCGGCTGCTTGACGAGTATAACGGAACCGGACCTGTGTCCCCTGCTTTGCTTGAAGCAATGAGTACGGAATTGAACAAGGTCGTTCAAGGACCGCCGCTCTACGACAAGCAACGCTTCGCCAGCATTTCGCTCTCAGAAGGAACTGCAACCAACATCGAGAACCTGCTCAAGAAAACGCCCGAGGAGCAGGCGAAGGAGTTGAAAGGCAAGAACGGCGCCGAATTCAATAAGACTCTGTTGGAGGAGGCGTATCCGCAGAATTTCAAACTGAAATGGCGTCGCAGTTTCTGGGTCCCGGCTGTTGTGCTTACGCTAATAGCGTTGAGCTTCGTCCTCTTCACGCGAAACAGGCCCAGCGACGTCGGACTGGCGGAGATTGCCGAAGACGATGTGGCCGGCGCGGGCTCGACGCAAGATCCAAAGAGCAATGTTGGTCTTTCCTCAAAACAGATTCTTTCCATCGTTCTGAAGAATCCCGTCGTATGGCTTATCAGTCTCATGTACTTTTTCACCAAGATGGGCCGGTATGCCATCTTCTTCTGGCTGCCTTTGTACATGGTGGAGCGTCTCGGCTATAGCCTTTCCGAAGCGGGTTACACGTCGATACTCTATGAAGCCGTGGGTTTCGTGGGCATTGTCACCGCCGGTTACGTGTCGGACAAGCTCTTTCAGGCCCGGCGCATGCCCGTTGGCGCCCTGGGGATGTGGGGGCTGGCTATAACGTGCTTGTTCCAGCCCCACTTGGCGGCCTGGAGCCACCTCGGCAACGCCATCGGAATATCGCTGATCGGATTCTTCACCTACGGTCCCGACGCGTTGATGTCGGGCGCCGCCGCCATTGACGCGGGTTCACCGAAGGCGGCGGGCCTGGCTGCCGGTTTCATCAACGGCGTGGGCTCGCTCGGCCAGATGATATCCGGGTTTGTCGTGGCGTACATCGCAAGGAAATTGGGTTGGGACAGTCTGTTCTATTTCTTCGTGGCGATAGCCGCTATTGCAGGCAGTCTGCTCGCGATAAAATGGAATTGGGCGCCCGAAGCTGATAAACAAGCTGCAGAACAGAAGGAATCTACCGCATGAAAGACGAACGGCATTTGCCCGGCTGGAAGGACAAAGTGCTTTTCACGCCCGGGCCTCTGACGACCAGCCGCACTGTCAAACAAGCCATGCTGCGAGACCTCGGATCCCGGGATTGCGAATTCATCGGATTGGTCAGGGAGATCAGAGACGAGCTGGTCAGGCTTGGACAAGGCGATACGAAGAAATACACGACCGTTCTGGTGCAGGGCAGCGGCACGTTCGGCCTCGAGGCGGTAGTCTCATCCACGGTCCCGCCGGAGGGCAAGTTGTTGGTGATTATCAATGGGGCGTACGGAAAGAGACTCGCCAAGATCGCATCGGCGCTCAAGATCGATACGATAACGCTCGAATATCCCGAAAACACAACGCCCAATCTTCGGGAGATTGAAGACGCGATCAATGCTGACGGCAAGATCGCCTGCGTCTCCGTCGTGCATTGCGAGACGACGACGGGAATTATCAATCCCATCGAGGAAATCGGCGAGTTGGTGACGAAATCCGGTGTGAAGTATTTCGTGGACGCGATGAGCAGCTTTGGCGCGGTGCCGATTGATCTGGCCGGGTGTCATATCGACTACCTCGTTTCCTCCGCCAACAAGTGCATTGAAGGCGTCCCCGGCTTTTCCTTCGTGCTGTGCAAGCTCAGTTCCCTCAAGGAAACGGCGGGTTTTGCGCGCAGCGTGAGCCTCGATCTACTGGATCAGAATCAGGGTTTTGAAAAGAACGGGCAATTTCGCTTCACGCCACCCACGCACGCATTGGTCGCTTTTCGTCAGGCCCTTGCAGAGCTGGAGCTCGAAGGTGGAGTTCGGGGTCGGGGGGAGCGTTACCGGAAAAACTACGAAACACTCGTAGACGGCATGCGAGAGATGGGATTTCGAGAGTATCTCAAACCCGAGAACCGGCAACATCGGCCGAATTTTCGAACCTGACGTCAAAGCTCTCCTGGCTGCGATTGAAGAGACAATAACTGAGATGGGCGTTAGGCTCAAGTAGATGCGACTCGAAAAGAAAGATATCGAATGTCTTCGCTCCGAAGGTGACCTGAACATCTCACCGCACCGTAAGGAGTGGGTGGAAAAGCACATGGATACCGAGACACAGCGATGGCTCGATTTAGATGCCAAGTATTTTCTGCATCAGTCACTTTCGACACCATGTTTGAACGTCTTGTCCCACTGCGAGGGCATTCATCTTGAGGACCTTCAGGGCCGAAGGTTCATGGACTTCCACGGCAATAACGTCCATCAGGTCGGATTTGCCAACCATCGAGTGATCGAGGCAATCAAGGACCAGATGGACCAGCTCGCTTTCTGCACGCGCCGCTACACCAATATCACTGCAATCAAACTCGCCGAAAAATTGGCCCAACTGGCGTCTGGAGAATTGAATAAAGTCCTCTTTGCTCCGGCGGGGACGACGGCGATTGGAATGGCCCTGAAACTGGCACGGATGGCGACGGGCAGATACAAAACGATCTCCATGTGGGATTCGTTCCACGGCGCTTCGCTCGATGCTATCTCCGTTGGTGGAGAGAGCCTCTTTCGCAAGGACGTCGGGCCGCTGCTGCCGGGCACTGAACACGTCCCGCCGCCGGACTGCTATCGCTGCCTTTGGGGATGCGAGAACAACTGCACGCTCAAGTGCGCCGATTACATCGACTACGTTCTGGACAAAGAGGGTGATATTGCCGCCGTGATCGCAGAGACGGTCAGAAGTACATCTGTCATACCGCCGGTAGGTTTTTGGCAGAAGGTCCGTGCTGCGTGCGACAAACATGGCGCGCTGTTAATACTCGATGAAATACCTCATTGCCTCGGCCGCACGGGAAAGATGTTCACGTGCCAGCATTTTGACGTGGTTCCGGATATGTTGGTGATCGGCAAGGGCCTGGGCGGTGGGATATTCCCGTTGGCGGCACTGATCGCCCGCGAGGACCTCGATATCGCGCCGGACCGCGCCCTTGGCCACTACACGCATGAGAAGAACCCCGTCGCTTGCGCGGCTGCCTTGGCCACAATTGCATGTATAGAAGAAGAGAATCTGGTCGCAAACGCCGAGAGAATGGGCAACTATGCCCTGAATCGTCTGAATAACATGATACAGCAACACGAACTGATCGGGGCCGTACGAGGTCTGGGGCTGCTGATGGGAATCGAGCTGGTCAAAAATCGAAAAACAAAAGAACCGGCTAACGAAAAAGCGGAGCGTCTGATGTACGGCGCGCTGAGCAAAGGGCTGAGTTTCAAGGTCACGATGGGCAACATCATCACCTTGACGCCGCCATTAACGATTGCCGAACCGGAAATGGACAAAGCTTTGAACATCCTGGACGAATGTCTTAAAGAGATAGAGAGATAGGAAAGGAACGATTGATGAGTTTCGTGTATCACAGAATTTACAAAGGACTGGTGAAGCTTGTTATTTTCGATTGGGCGGGAACGACCCTGGACTATGGCTGTTACGCCCCGGCGGTAGTCTTCGTCGAGGTCTTCAAGCGGCGCGGCGTG
This sequence comes from Sedimentisphaerales bacterium, assembly GCA_037381725.1. Classification (GTDB taxonomy): domain Bacteria; phylum Planctomycetota; class Phycisphaerae; order Sedimentisphaerales; family Anaerobacaceae; genus JAFGTG01. The sequence continues at coordinate 1,940 of JARRQQ010000567.1, read as the reverse complement.
GAGATCACCATGGAACAAGCCCGGCAGCCCATGGGACTGAAGAAGCTGGACCATATTCGAGCGATCTCGCAACAGGATGAAGTGGCGGCGCTCTGGAAAAAAGTGCACGGCAAGGCCTGCACTGAAGCAGACGTGCAAGACATGTTTGAGAAGGATTTCGTCCCGCTCCAGGTCGCCTGCATCGCCGACTATAGCGAGCTCATTCCCGGAACCGTCGAGGCCGTCAACGAATTAAGAGGCCGGGGAATGAAGATCGGTTCCACCTCCGGCTACTTTACCGAAGCGATGGAGATTAACTTCCGCGAGGCGAAGAAGCAAGGTTACGTTCCCGATGTCAACGCCTGTGCGAGTGACGTTCCGGCCGGCCGGCCCGAGCCGTGGATGGTGCTGAGCAACATGCAGCAGGCCCGTGTCTTTCCTCCGGAAGCGGTGGTTAAGATCGACGATACGAAGCCGGGCATAGCGGAAGGACTAAATGCAGGTTCGTGGACCATCGGCCTGTCCAAGACAGGCAATGAAGTGGGGCTGAGCGAGAAGGAGTTGGCCGCCCTGCCTGCTGATGAAGTCAAACGCAAAATCGCAAAAGCGGCGGACGGCCTAGCCAAATCCGGCGCTCACTACGTCGCCGAGTCCATTGCGGACGTACCGCCGATTATCACCGAGATTGAACAAAGGCTCAAAATGGGAGGCAGGCCGTGAAAGTCGTCAAGAATTACATTAATGGTCGATGGGGCGAACCTGAAAGCCCCGGTACTTTGGACGTTGAGAATCCGAGCACGGGTGAGGTCATCGGCAAAACACCTCTGTCGACGACAGCCGAAGTCAATCGCGCGATCGAGGCCGCCGCCGAAGCCTTTGAGGACTGGAGCCGGACGCCGGTGGCCCGTCGGGTTCAGCCCCTCTACAAACTGGACATTCTGCTTCGAAAAAATGAAGAGAACATCGCGAGGACCCTCGTCGAGGAGATGGGCAAGTCTCTGCCGGACGCCCGGGCTGAGATGAAGCGCATCTTCGAGAATATTGAAGTTGCCTGTGGTATGCCCGTCCTCCAGCAGGGAGATAAGCTCATCGGCGCTTCCTACGACATCGACGGCGAAGTGATCCGGCTGCCCATCGGTGTATTTGCCATGATCGCACCGTTCAATTTCCCCGCTATGGTCCCGTTCTGGTTCTTACCTTATGCTCTTGCCACGGGCAATACCTATCTGGTCAAGGCGTCGGAACAAGTGCCTCTGACGATGCAGTCGATTGTGGAGTACATAGATCAGATTGATCTGCCCAAAGGCGTGTTCAATCTCGTCAACGGAGACAAAGCCGCCGGCCAGGCCCTGATCGACAGTCCGCTTGTCAAGGGCGTCTCTCTCGTGGGATCAACTCGCACGTGCAAGGCTGTGTCCAAGAGATGTGCCCAAACTCACAAACGTTGCCAGGCGATGGGATCCGCCAAGAACCATCTCGTCGCCATGCCCGATGCCAAAGTTGACGATATGATCCGTAACATGATTACCTCTTGCTACGGCTGTGCCGGGCAAAGGTGCATGGCGGCCTCCGCAATCGTTGCCGTTGGGGACGATATGTACAAGACCGTCTGCGACAAATTCATCGCCGCCTCCAAAAACGTCCTGGTTGCTAATCCACTGGACCCTGGAGTAGCTGATGAATCTATGGTCATGGGCCCGGTGATTTCGGCCAAATCGAAGCGGTTCATACTGGATATGATCGAGACCGGCGTCAAAGAAGGCGCCACGCTCGCTCTCGATGGACGCGATATCACCATACCCGGCTGCGAAAACGGCCACTTCGTCGGCCCGACGGTGTTCACCGACGTCAAGCCGGGCATGGAGATTCACAACACCGAGATATTCGGTCCCATCGTTGTGGTTCTGAAGGCCGGCTCGCTCGACGAGGCCATAAGGATTATCAACGATCATCGGTACGGC
>JARRQQ010000566.1:0-3549 GCA_037381725.1 Sedimentisphaerales bacterium | reverse complement strand
CGCAAGAGCTACTATTACCCCGATTTGCCGAAGAACTACCAGATCAGTCAGTACGACCTTCCGCTCAGTGAGCATGGATTTATCGAGATACCACTTCCCTCCGGCCAGACGAAGAAAATCGGGATGATCCGGGCGCACCTTGAAGAAGACGCCGGCAAGAACCTGCATACGGCGGGCAACTTCTCACAGGTGGATTTGAACCGGACGGGCACACCGCTGCTGGAGATCGTGACCGAACCGGACATGAATAGCGGCGAGGAAGTGCGGGCGCTTGCGGTGGAGCTGCAAAGGATGGTTCGATTCCTTGGCGTCTCCGAGGCCGATATGCAGAAGGGCCACATGCGCTTCGAGCCGAACATCAACCTGTCCATCACGAGGGACGGCAAGGAATACCGCACACCCATTGTCGAGGTTAAGAACCTCAACAGCTTCCGCGCCTTGGAGCGAAGTGTCAACTACGAGGAGCACAGGCAGCTTGATGAGTTTCTTGAGACCGGCACTGTAATCGAGATGGGCAACAAGACCACTCGCGGCTGGGACGACGAGCGAGAGGCTACGGTCTTGCAGCGGGAAAAGGAAGAGGCGCATGATTACCGATATTTTCCCGATCCGGACCTCGTTCCCGTGAAGCTGACGCCGGAATGGCTGGAAGAGATTCGGTCCCGGCTGTGTGAGTTGCCTCTGACGCGGCAGATGCGCTACGTCCGGGACTATCAGCTTAGCGACTACGACGCGGGCGTCCTGACGGCCGAATTGCCGACGGCGGACTTCTTCGAAGCGGTAGTCAAAGCAGGGGGTGATCCTAAAGAAGCGTGCAAGTGGATAACACAGCATGGCCTGAGATTAGCAAATGAAAAGGGTTGTAGTATACGTGACTTAGAGATTCAGCCGGAAAGAGTTGCTGAACTAACAGGGATGATCGTAGATGGCGCTATTAGCTCTACTGCTATAAAACCGATAACTGAGGAATTGGTTATTGAGTGGGACTCAACTGTATATCGGATTACTGAAAAGCTTAATCTGTTCCAGAAAAGCGATGCGGGCGAGTTGGAGGCCGTCGTTGACCAGGTGCTCGCGGAGAATCCGGACGCTGTGACGGACGTGACCAGCGGCGGCAAGAAGAGCAAGAAGGCCCGAGGTTTCCTGCTCGGCCAAGTCATGCAGAAAACGAATGGCCGGGCCAATCCGAAAGTGGTCTCGGAAATCCTCGCCAAGAAGCTGGGTTGAGTCGGTTTAGTATGCCTAACCTTCAATTTTACAGAGGCCAGTCAATTCGAGAGATATAAAGGACAGACAATGAAGATTGCAGGAAGCAGCAGCGTCAAGAAAAGCCCGGTCGAGATCGAAGGGGCGAAGAACGTAGATATCAGGTGGCTCATCTCCAAGGACGACGGGGCGGAGAATTTCGCCATGCGGATGTTCGAGATTCAGCCCGGCGGGCACACGCCTTTGCACACCCACCCGGAGGAGCACGAGGTGTTCATCATTCAGGGCAACGGGACTTTCGTCTACGAAGGTGCGGAGCACCCGTTCGAGGCCGAGCACGTGATCTTTGTACCACCCGGCAGAGAGCACCGCTTTATGAACACGGGCGAGTCACTTCTGAGAATGCTTTGCGTTATCCCTACCCGTTCCGCGTGAGCGGCGGTTCCGAAAGAGGCTGTAGCGATTGAGGATATAGTCTTTTGCTCGCGCGAAATCTGGCTTCACGAAGCGCGAAATAGGGATAATCCTGCACTCTTTTTGCCGGTTGTTAGCCGATAGACTAACTGGGATCAAAAGATGATCATAGCTCGCCGAGGACGGTAGAGATGGAGAACAGAATGGGTCGATAGGAAGTGCAAGGCCGCCGGGCGATGCGCATAAGGTGTGAATCAGTTCGGCCTGTGCACATCGGCAAGGAGGCTGTTCTCCTTCTTTACGGTTTGTTTTCTCGCGTTCAATTCTGAAGAATCTTCTCTGAAGTCGCTCCACCGCCTGCCCTATGGACTCGGCCAAGCCACACGCGGACGGGAACCCGGCTCCTAGCGGTGTTGACAGGGGCCTGTGAACGGGCTATGCTACTTAGCTGGTGGTCTCTGAGTTGATCGGTAGCGATGGGTGCAAGGAGTTTTTGGTGGGGCACTTGAGAGATTGTCTGTCGGCCGTTGTGCTGGCTGGAGCATTGATCGTGCTGATGGGTTGTGAGCCGCAAGCGCCGACCGCGCGTCGGCCCGCCGCGCACGTGCAGCATCGCGGGCAGGTTGACGCGAACAGCCCTGCGGCTCAGCCAATTCCGGCTAAACCCGCCGCTCCCGTGGTGGCGCAGAGCGTTCCGCCCATGGAACAGCCCGTGGCTGTAGTGGAACCAAACGCGGCTCCGGGGCCGCCGGCGGACAACAGCCTCTGTTTTGCCTGTCACGTCAACTTCAAGAAGGAGTCCCTAACGGTCGTCCACGCTCAGGGTGGGGTCGGCTGTACGCGATGCCATGGTCCCTCAGATGGTCACCGCCTGGATGAGGACAGTGTCACGCCGCCTGACGTGATGTTTGCCAAGTCGCAGATTAAGGCGTTTTGTACGGCTTGTCACGTGGGGAAGGCGATGGATATCCCGGCTCACCAAACGGTTCTGGCTGAGCCGGACCCTCTGAAAGCGTGCTGCACGGATTGCCACGGGGAGCATCGCCTGAACTACCGCACGCGAAGGTGGGACAGGATCACGAGGCGACTCATTAAAGACGAGCGGGTGCGCAGGCTGTCGGATGAACCACGGTATTGAAAGGGGCATAAGCGGAAAGGATGTTGACATGAATCGTCGTGCCTTCTTGAAACATTGCGCAACAGCGGCGGAAGGTCTTGTGCTCTCGAATGGTGCGCTAGCTGCCGGGCTGGCGCTGTCCAGCCGGTCCGCTTGCGCGCGGGCCGGCCACAGGCCGCCGAACATCGTCTTTCTCTTCATCGACGACATGGGCTGGCGGGACGTCGGCTTCATGGGCAGCACCTATTACGAGACGCCCCATATCGACAAGCTCGCCAGCCAGGGCATGGTCTTTACCAACGCCTACTCCAACGCCCCCAACTGCGCCCCGTCCCGCGCTTGTCTGCTTTCGGGCCAATATGGTCCCCGGCACGGCGTCTACACCGTTGGCAGCTCCAGGCGGGGTCCGTCGAGACGACGAAAGCTGATCCCGATAGAGAATACCAAGATTCTCGATCCGAAGATCGTGACGATAGCCGAAGCAATCAAGCCCGCCGGCTACGTCAGCGCCAGCATTGGCAAGTGGCATCTCGGCACGGGCCCCGTCACCGGCCCCACGGGACAGGGCTTCGACGTGAACGTCGCCGGTTTCATCGCCGGCAGCCCGCCGAAGGGCTACTTTGTTCCCTATGGTAATCCGGAGCTTCCCGACGGCCCGCCCGGCGAATACCTCACGGACCGGCTCACCGATGAGGCGATCAAGTTCATCGATGCGCACAAGGACCAACCGTTCTTTCTTTACTTGCCTCACTACGCCGTCCACACGCCGTTGCAGGCCAAGGAGGATCTGATCGACAAGTACAAGAACAAGC
>JARRQQ010000565.1:0-4380 GCA_037381725.1 Sedimentisphaerales bacterium | reverse complement strand
GGGCACTGGTACAAGGAAGGCTGGCAGGGCGCCTCGTTCGGGCGGGAATCGGCCCGGAAGATCGTGGACGATCATTATGCCCAGAAGAATCCGTCCAGCCAGTACAAGGGCTGCGCCGCCTACGTTGATTTTCGCGACCTGCTCGGCAGGGACGATATCGACGCCGTTTGCGTGACGACACCCGACCATTGGCACGCGATCCCGTCTATCATGGCCGCCTCGACGGGCCGGCACGTTTACTGCGAAAAGCCGCGGAGCCTCACGATCGCCGAAGGTCGGGCCATGATCGAAGCGGTCCGGCGGCACGGCGTCGTCTTCCAGACGGGAACCCAGCGGCGGTCGAGCCAGCACTATCGGTTCTTGTGCGAGTTGATCCGCAACGGCCGAATCGGGCAGTTCAAGAGAGCCATCGCGAATATCGGGCCGAATAACAAGAAAGCTCCGGCCAAGGACTGGCAGCCGACGCCCGTGCCGGATTGGCTGGACTACGATATGTGGTTGGGGCCGGCCCCGCGGGTGCCGTACCACAAGGACCGCTGTCTCTACACTTTCCGCTTCGACCTGGACTACTCCGGCGGGCAGACGACCAATCTGGGCACGCACGACTTCGACGTTGTCCAGTGGGCTAACGGAACGGACGATACGGGGCCTATCGAGGTGGAAGACCTGGGCGCGAAGTTCCCCAGGGACGGTCTCTTCACAACCGCTACGACGGTGCATTTCCGCGCGCTGTACGCCAATGGAGTCGAGCTGATCTGCAGGACTCAGGAAAGTGGTCGCGGTCCGCTGCGCTTCGAGGGGACGGAAGGTTGGATCGAGATTCTCGGCGATGATAGGCCCACGTGCCATCCCGAGTCGCTGGCGACATCCGTGATCGGCCCGAACGAAATCCACCTCTACGAGAGCAACGACCACCATCGCAACTTCCTCGATTGCATCAAAACTCACCGCGAGACGGCGGCCCCGGTCGAAATCGGCCACCGCTCGACGACGATTTGCCACCTCGGCAACATCGCGATGATGCTCGGGCGCAAACTCCGCTGGGACCCCGCAAACGAGCTTTTCGTCAACGACGGCGAGGCCAACCGAATGCTCTCACGCGCGATGCGCAGCCCGTGGCGTCTATAACGACAGGACAGATTTGATGCTCACTACCCAGGCTCTACGCCGTGCGGGCTGCGAGTGCTTGTTTCACTCGCTCCGGGGTCATTGGCAGTTGGAGGAGTCTGGCGCCGGTCGCGTCGAAGATGGCGTTGGCGACGACCGCACCCATGCAGATGATGGCCGGCTCTCCGCCTCCCTGGGGAGACATATCGTCGGCCTTGACGAGTACGCACTCGATCTTGGGCAGCCACGAGAAGCGCGGCAGGTCGTACGTATCGAAGTTCGTATCCAGAATCTTCCCGCCTTCGAAGTGAACCTCCTCGGCCAGCGTATACCCCAATCCCATCGTGATACAGCCTTCCATTTGTATGATAGCGCCTTCCGGATTGACGACAATTCCCATGTCCTGGGCGCAGACGACCCGCTTGACCTGGACCTTTCCCGTTTTCTCATCGACCGCCACCTCCGCGACGTGTGCCACGTGGGTTCCCGAATCCATGCCGCAGGCGACGCCGAAGCCCCGCCCGCTGGGGGCCTTGGCCGGGGTCCAACCGGCCTTTTCCGCCACGGTCCGCAGAACGCGGCGCATCCGCTCGTCCTTCAAATTCTTCAGCCGGAACTCGATGGGGTCTGTGGCCGCCTTGGAGGCCATGATGTCAATTTGTGATTCGCGGGCGAAGGCGTTGGTGTTGTTACCCGGCGCCCGCCATGCGCCCGTAGCGAAAGGATGAGCCTGCCCGCCACCCCGCCATTCTCCAAAAGCAACCGTGGAATGATTCGGGATGTCGTAGAATTGCTGAGAGCCTCTCGATCCGGCGTAATAGACGCCATAATCCCACAGCGTCATTTTGCCTGACTTTGTCATTCCGGACTTTATCTTGACCACCGCGGCGGGGCGGAAAGTATCGTTGAAGAACTCTTCCTCCCGTGTCCAGGCCACCTGAACGGGCTTGCCCGTCAACTTCGATAGCCGAGCCGCCTCAATGGCCTGCGAGTTGGCGCTCTTTCCGCCGAATCCCCCGCCGACGAACGGAGGGATAACGCGCACGTTCTCCGAGGGGATCCCCAAGGCCCGGGCCGCCTGGTCCTGGAGCGGGAACGGCGTCTGCGTGGACGCCCAGATAGTCGCTTTGTCTCCTTCGACCTTGGCGACAGCCGTGTGGGGCTCCATCGGCGCGTGAGCCACGTAGCTGTTCAAGTATTCTTCTTCCACGACGACGTCGGAGAGCTTCTCGCCTTCTTTAAGATCGCCACCTTTGTCCACGACGTTGCTTCGCGGATTCTGATTGAGAAGATGCTCAAAAATGGTTTTGTCGTTAACAGTTGGTTTTGGAACGTCGAACTGTGCGTTGATCTTGCTCAGCGCCTGTTCGGCACCGTCGGGATTCTTGTGGAGCACGGCGATCATATCGCCATCCCGGACCAGTCGCACGTCTTGCATTTCCTCGACGGCGGACGTATCCACCCGGCTCAGCCTCGCGCCATGAGCAGGGGGTCTCAGAATCTTCGCGTAGAGCATATCCGGCAGCCGGATATCCCCCGCGTATTTGGCCTTGCCCTGCACCTTCTCCGAAGCGTCGCGACGCAAGAAAGAATGGCTCATCACCTTGAACTCGGAGGGCTTTTTCAGTTCGGCCTTTTGATTGACTCGTCTTGCGATAGTTTTGCCCTCGGCCAATTGCGCGTACGTCACTTGCTTTGACTTTTGGTTTTTGTCGAAGATGACTCCGTTCTGAACCGCCAATCGGTCGGCGGGCGTCCCAAGACGTTGGGCGGCTAACTCGATGAGGATGGCTCTTGCCTGCGCTCCGGCCGCTCTCAGGGGAGGGCCGAAGAAACGCGTGCTCATGGAACCGAAGGTCCCCATGTCCCACGGACAAAGCGCTGTGTCCCCCATAACCATATCGACCGTGTCGAGAGTCACGTCGAGCTCCTCGGCCAGCATCTGCGCCAGCGATGTGACGACACCCTGGCCCATCTCGATCTTCCCGGTGAAACACGTGACTCTGCCGTCACCGCCGATTCTAAGGTATGCATTGAAATCTTCGGGATAGCCCCTTCTCCGCCTTTGGGCCTCTAATACAGAGAGGTCTCCTATGCAGAAAAGGATGATAATCCCGCCGCCGAGAGACTTGATGAAATCACGCCGCGTCAGGTTCGGGTCGGTGAGGATGTCGGTAAAATCGATCTGAAGATATTCGTTCTCGTTCATCTTTGCTCAACACCTTTCATTTGTTCAGCGGCGGACTGAATCGCCTTGATGATGCGAACGTGTGCTCCGCATCGGCACAGGTTTGCTAAACACCTTTCATTTGGTCGGCGGCGGACTGGATCGCCGTGACGTTGCGAAAGTGCGCGCCGCATCGGCGCAGGTGGTTCTCCATGCCTTGAATGATGTCTTCTTCGGTGGGTTCAGGATTTCTCAACAACAGGCTGTACGCCGTGAGAATCATTCCCGACGTGCAGTAGCCGCACTGAAAGGCGTCGTGCTCGACGAACGCTTCTTGAATCGGATGCAGCTTGCCGTTGCTCGCCAACCCTTCAATGGTAAGGACCTCTCGATCCTTGACGGTTCTGACGGGAAGCACGCACGACCGAACGGCTGTCTTGTCAACGATTACCGTGCAGGCTCCGCACAGTGCCTTTCCGCAACCGTATTTCGTCCCGGTCAGGCCCAGGTCCGTACGCAAGACCCACAAGAGAGGGCGGTCGCCGTCCGTGTCTACGCTGAGTGGTTTTCCATTGAGCTTGAAAGAAATGGTCTCATTCATATCGAAGCCCCTATCTGTCTTAGGTTTGTAATGACGATCGAATATAACCATTCTCGCACGCCAATGTCCAGAATATTTTTTCCAATGGATTCAGATCAAGATACGTCTTGGGTTTGGCCGGTGCATCTGGTACATTTACACGGAAGGACGCTTGGCTCGTTTGTTTCTGACGGCTTTTCGGCAGAATGCGCGGAGGGCTGAACGCCATGGCCCATTTTGGCGAGCCGGGGACCGTTGGGGGTGGTCGAATGGGATATTCCTATGAAATATGAGGGAAATGCATGAACGCATCTCGTCGTCAGATCTGCTTGTACGTGTCCGTGGCGCTGGGGACTCTTTTCGTCAGTTATGCCGCGGCTTCAGCGGAAGCCTCCCGGACCATCCCGGCTACGTATAACGTGGTCCATTTTGGAGCGAAGGCGGATGGGCAAACGAAGGACACGCTAGCCGTCCAAAGAGCTATTGTGACCTGCTCCGAGAAGGGTGGGGGCACGGTGTATTTCCC
>JARRQQ010000564.1:0-3560 GCA_037381725.1 Sedimentisphaerales bacterium | reverse complement strand
GCCGGCTGCGTCCTTCGCGTTGAGACGATAAACCCATTCCTGCGCCACGTAGCGGTCCAATTTGACGAGCCGCTCCCGCTAAAACCCGCCGAGAAGACCGCGTCCGACGCCGCCTCTCACGCCGCCAATCCGTCCGAATAATCCCGCCCGCCGGCATTCGGGAACAGGGCAAGTCTGGAATCGGCACGTGTTTGTCGCTATAATCTTACAGCTTCAACATCCTTGATTGACTTGCCGGGATTGACGCGTGGGAAGATGAGCGAAACAAGCGTGCTTCTGAAAGCCTACTACGAAAACCTCTACGAGCGGCTGGAAGGCCGCAGGGAGCAGCTTGCCGGCGGAATCGAAGAGTTGCTCGCCGAAGAAATAGACCTTCGCGGATACGAGGGCTTCGACCGCGAGAAGTACACCGCCTACCGCGACGCTTGCCTGGCGTTTCTCGATGAGCGTGTCGAGCTTTATAATCCGATCGGGATTCAGTACGTGTTTGATCGCAGCCGGGCCAGGGACGCTTTTGAACTGGAATTGCAGCTTAACTGGTACGACAGCCGGGCCGAGTTCGCGGAGCTGGTCGAAGCGGCACGCCGCCGGACCGAGAGCGACGTCACGCCCGAAAGGCTCCGGCTGCTCGCCGAGCAACTCATCGAGGCCGTCGGGGCGTTTCCGGACCGCAGCATCATAACCGCTTATGAAGCCCGACCCGCCCTGAACAAGCTACCCGACTACGTCGTCGCCAGGGTAATAGAAGACATCGCCGTCTGAAGCCTACCCTTACAATCTCCCGGTTTCCCGAATTTCCCCTTGTCCTACGGCCTGATTTCAGCTATCCTTTGTTGCTTGAGTGAATAGCACCCGGCTTCAGCCAGGGCCGGGTACTCCGATTGTAACATTGGCATAATTGAACCGCCTTCCGAACGTCGTACTGAACGCAAGGGAGCCAATGAAGGAGAATCGCTTATGAAATCTCTGACACGCCGAAGTTTTATGAAAAGCTCGCTAACGGCCGGCGCCGCTCTGGCAATGGCCAAACCGTTTTCCCGGGCCCGCGGCGCGAACGACGCCGTGCGCGTAGCCGTGGTGGGTATCCACGGCCGGGGCGGCTCGCACATCCAGGCATACGATGACATGTCTGGCGCTCGAGTGGCCGCACTCTGCGACGTCGACTCAAAAGTCCTCGAACGCCGTGCCAAGCCGTTCAGGGACAAAAACCAGCCCGTCGAGACCTACGTGGACGCTCGCAAACTGATGGAAAACAAGAGCATCGACGCCATTTCTATCGCGACGACCAACAGCTCGCACTCGATGATTACCGTCTGGGGCTGCCAGGCGGGCAAGGACGTCTACGTCGAGAAGCCGTGCAGTCACAATATCTTCGAGGGCCGCAAATGCGTCGAGGCGGCCCGTAAGTACGGGCGGATCGTGCAGCACGGCACGCAGAGCCGTTCCAGCAGAGGTTGGGCGAAACAGATCGCCGCCGTCAAGAGCGGCAAGTACGGTAAACTGCTGGTCTCCAAAGCCTGGGCCTCCAAGAACGGCAGCGGGCGGTGGAGCATCGGCTTCAAGCCATACCTGGACCCGCCTGAGACTTTGGATTTCGAGCTTTGGCTCGGCCCGGCGATGGAACAGCCCTACCATGAGAACATCGTCCACTACAACTGGCACTGGTTCTGGGACTTCGGCTGCGGCGAGATCGGCAACCAGGGCGTTCACCAGATGGATATCGCCCGCTGGGCCATCGCCGACAGCGCACTGCCCAAGAGCGCTATCAGTATGGGCGGCCGCTGGGTGAACTCAACGCCCGGCTACGCCAAGTACACCGATCAGGCCCAGACGCCCAACTGCCAGTTGACCATCATGGACTTCGGCGGCCCGCTGCTGGTTTTCGAGGTCATCGGCCTCGTGGACAGAGCCGGCCTGGACGGCAAGAAGTATCCGAAAAAAGTCACGAACGAGTTCTACCTCGAAGAAGGCGTCATCAAAGGCGGGAGATTCTACCCCAAGGGCAGCGACAAGGCGGAGCCGCTGGTGGACGTGGACGTCGAGATGGGTCCCGGCGACCACTTCGAGAACTTCATTCATGCCGTCCGAAGCCGCAAGGAAAGCGACCTCAACGCGCCCATTACCGAAGGGCATCCGTCCGCCGCGTGCTGCCACCTGGGCAACATTTCCTACCGCCTCGGCCGGAAAGTCTCCGGCAGCATCCGGCCCGATGTGCTCGACAGGCACGAGGAAGTCGCCAAGTCGTGGGAGACCGTCCAGCAGACCGTCAAAGGCACGCTGGGCCTCGACATATCGAAGAACACGTACCAACTGGGCCCCATGCTGAAATTCGACCCCAAGACCGAGCGGTTCGTGGACAACGCCCAGGCGAACCTGCTCTTGACGCGGCCCTATCGCGCACCGTTCGTCGTACCTGAACAGGTATAGCAATCCGGCGTGCGTTAGTAAACGATAGACGAGGGACGATGGACGAAAGACAAGCCGTCCACCGTCCCTTCGTCCATTCCGGCCAAGCTCTCCTCATCCATAAACAAAGGCTGGAAAAGGGCTTATACCAATGGCTCTGACGAATTGGCTTTGTTTTTTCAGAAGGGCCGCGAATAAACCCCAATCAACACAAGAAGAGTAGCTGTTCTTGGGCATCTTTCTTCAATTTTGACGCAGATTTGGATCTTTTTGTATGTTTCTGTAAATTTATGTGAATTCTTGTGAGATATTGAACGTCTCTGTGCTCTTTTGAGCACACTTACCGCCAGAAGCACGGCAAATCAATCTCATGGGGTGAACAAGAAAATTGGGTTTGTTTCACATTGACCGCGGCGATCGTGGAGGCTGCTGAGAAGAGGAAATCATGTCGGACGCCCTCGAAATTGAAAATTCGATAGTCGATATTAACATCCGGCATCGAGTATGACTATTCACAAAATACCATTCACTATCGACCAACATAATGTTAGATGTATATTATACTAAATTATGTGGCCATTGTCAAGTGTAATCCCGTCTTCAACCGCAAAGAGATGAACGGTGTCCGCCTGTCATCTCGACCGAGCGCAGCGAGTGGAGAGATCCGGCCACGAGCGTAAAACCCTCTCTGTCCCCAGCCAGATCCCTCCACTCGACTATGCCTCGGTCGGGATGACGAGCCATACCCTCAAGTCATTCACAATCAGCGGGCATACTTACCCTCCCCTGGTGTTGCGCCAAAGCTCAAATAAGGAGACCGTCATTGCGAGGAGCAACGCGACGAAGCAATCTCAAGCGTCCGGTCGCGCAAAAGGCTAAGATTGCCTCGCTTCGGCTCCTTGGGGCCAGGCCCGCAATGACGTTCTCACAGTTCCTCTCGGTGGCAAACTACTGTGGTCTTTGGGAGAAAAGACGTTTCCTTCCCTTGCCCTTCGAAGGCTATGGGCAAGGGAAAGAAATAGGCCGACGCGCGCTTTGTGCCACCAGTGGTGGAAGGTCCACAAAGGCCATGACACCAAGCCTCGTGACTGGCATAGTCTTCGTCACCCGAAGCTGCGGCTTGACAAAAATAGCATAAACGCCCGCAAACCAAC
>JARRQQ010000563.1:0-5314 GCA_037381725.1 Sedimentisphaerales bacterium | reverse complement strand
CTCATCATTGGGGAGACAAGAAGATACCAATCAGAAATATCATCGTAATGATTAATGAAAAACCTAAAGGGGGCGAAGCGGGGTCAGCCCTTAAAAAATAAGTTTTCGTTTCCTTGGGCATCGTTAGGGAAGGACAGATTAGCGGAAGGTTGCGAGATGAGATCAAGCTATCATATTGTCCTCTGGCTTGGGTATTATCCGGAAACCGTATAAACATTGTTATGCTGCTTCTCAGTATCCGGAAAGGAATGGGATAAAAATGACCAAAAGCATGTTTCTTGTCGTTGGCTTGACCCTTCTACTCATAGGCAGCGTCCTCTACATAACCAGCCCTTCGATATCTGAAGATGAGGCCATACAACGTGCAGCGAGAGTTACGAGGGGGCGTGGCGGGGTCAGCCCTTAACAAATAAGTTTGTGTTTCTTTGGGCGAACTTTCGCACTTGTGTTAATGGTTTAGGCGGCTGGGGCTAACGCCTCCAGCACAAACTCAAATTTCTTGTCATGTACGGCGGAAATACCGAACATATATTTTATTCTCTCACGCCAAAGCTCGCGTCGAAGGCAACTCAATGCATCAGCGAAGCTCGGAGCCGACTTCTGACGATACCACGGCTGAACGATGAAATATCTTCGACAGGATTTCTGCTTGAGATACCAAAGCCAAACCATCGAGTACAGCCAAAGACTCAGTCCAGCGGCACGCTCCGGACCTTGGCCTTTGTAGGTCTGCGGCTGCTGGCCGCCAAGAAGCTGCTTCGTGTTTTTGAATGTATCTTCGATCGCCCAGCGGTCGGCGTAGCAGGCCAACACGTCGGCAGAATTCATCGTCGTATCGGTGGTGAAAAAGAAATCGTCTTTTTCCTTGCCGTTCGGGTCTCGACTGATAACAAGAAGGATCGGCTTGCGGCTCACGGCATACCAGAGAACAACACGCGTGTAGACCAGGCGTTTGACGGTTTTGCCTCGTTGCCGAAAGGTCACCGTCTGCCAATTTTGAATATGGGCCGCCATCTTTTCCAGTTTGGCGAGTTTCTTTCCTCTGGTACGGGGACGGCCACGCTGTTTTTTTCTTCTTTGGGGCGGCAGGTCGTACAGATTGGCGTCTCGTCTGAGTCGGGAGATCATCGTAACGACTCCCATGTCCTTTCCCGCCAGCGTGGCGTAAAACCCGTCGGCGACCACTCGAAACGGTCTTTGGGGAAACCATTGATGAACTTCGTTGATCATCTGCGCAGCCAACTCGATCAAGGTCGGACCCTGCTTTCGGTGCACGCGCATGTTGATGGGCAATCCCAAGGGTTCGCCGCTCCAGGGCGGCTGGATTTGCAGCGTCAAGACGACCAGATTCAGACCCCAGGCATAGACGGTGTTTTTGTGCGTCGAGCGGACGGCATCTCGCCACCATCCGGCCCCATCGACTTTTCTGCCGCTGCGATGAAACAGGGTATCGTCCAGAGCCAGGGGGATGATGCCGTTTCGACAGAAGGCGTGAATCAATATTTTCGCCAGCAATGTCCACACCTCCGTCATGCTCCACCGGGCGTCAGGCAAGAAGCGGTGATAGGCATCGTGAGCCCGTGTGGTCTCCGGATCGGCAAACGGCAAGATCCCGGTGACGGTTCGGCGGCTGGTGCACAAAATCCAACCGATCATCAGTCGGCAAAAAATCTCTGCCCCGGGAGCGGTAAAAAGAGGAAAAAACTGTTGAAGAAGCGCTGTCCATGTCGAAGTAGTAGTGTGCATATCGACCTCCCTGTCTTAATCGTAAATCCAATAAAGACATCGGATGGTCGATATGTTCTTGTTGATAAACCATCAAAAATAGCCACCTGAAAAGTGCGAAACTTCACTAAGTAACACTTATATTATTACCGCATTACTGAAGAGGAACCCCCCGTACCGATAAAAATCATGGTTCTGGAGGCGCTCGGGCGAGTGACTCTATCTTTTGCCGCGATCGCTTTTTCTGGCTGTGTTTCTTTCATAAGATAGCGGCAGCCATGTCATTTGTTCAACAACTCCATTTATCTCATACAAATAAGTGGAAATCCGGGGAGGCCATCAACGAACTTAAGTATTCGAGAGATTTAGCTTCGCCTTTCGTTGCAATCATCTTAAGCCTTTTTCTTGGGACGTCTCCGCTTCGCAGCTTTCTCCTGTCGCTTCTGATACATCTCTCGAATCCACTCTTTGACCGGCAGTTTCCTCTGCTGAGTTTTAGAAGGAATATTCTTGAGGAGGCTTCGGGGATTTAGGCCCAGTTCCTTGGCCATGCGAATGTCCTCATTGTTCAAGCGACAACGACGTTTAGCCTCCACCCAAAGCATGTCTTTCTTGTTCGTTGATTTCACTTTCTTCTTGATCATGGAGATAGCCTATCCCATTTGGGCAAACATTACAATTACTCATCTCAAGCCAGAATGGTTATCGATTCACAATACATACGGTGAACAAATTCTCTCTGACATAATACTGTTGGCCCGTCCTCGTATGGTGAAACGTGAACTGCTGGTTATGTAATTTCTGAGGGCATGGCAACTGAAGATTATGCCATTATCATCCAGAGATTCAAAGGCTGTTACCTCGGCTCAACGGTTTGTGGGTAATAGTCCAACAAGGACGATACCCCCACAAATCAGCTTGCGCAGCAACGTAGATTTGATCCGTTGCTGCAATTCAGGACTTGTTCTAAAGTATGAGGCTTGGGGTAATGAAACGATTAAGGAGGTACTTTTGCGACTTCAATCGGTAATCAGAAATATGCTCTGACTCTATGGCAAAGAATGGTGACTCTAAAGATTTTCGCACCCTCAATATTAGCCCCAAAACGCCGATTCTTGTGCAGAGGAAATAAATGGGCAATCCTTGATTCTGGCCCAGAAACGCGGCTTTTTTGCCCTCGTCTTCAATGTCCGAGGCATCGAAGATTCAATAGTCTTTATAGGCTCTTATAACAACACCACTTACGTCTCATAGGCCTTGGAGTGAGCATGGGGCATATCTCCAATTACACACTACTTTCTACTTTTTTGGGCCCTATTTTTCGCTTGATTTGGACTTCCAGAATCACGATAGACTGAATGTTATGAAAAAAGTATGGCTCTACAAACGGAAGAATACGAAGGGTTGGTATGTCGGCTGGTACGAAAGCGGCAAACGCAAAGCAAAAGGCCTTGCCAACCAAAGCTCTTGCTGAACATTATCGCCAAATAAAATACACCCAGTTGAACTCTGATGTCTTTACAGGCACCATCAATGTCGACTGGTCCCAGATCCGAAACGATCGACACTCAACAAGGACATAAAGAACCTGCGGGCTTTCATTCGTTGGTGTAGAAAGCACAGGTATCTGAATGGCGAAATAGAGTTGAGTCTGTTAAAGGAGGATGAGCGGCCCGTCAAATCTCTGACTCACACACAAATACAAGAACTCCTTACAGTGTCACTGTCGTACCCAGCCCTTCGAATGAAGATTCTTCTGGCATTAGGCACGGGTCTTAGACGTGGTGATATTGAGTCATGGAGAGTTTCTGATCTTGACTTTGAGAACAGCTCTGTCACTACGAGAAGCACAAAGACCAGAAAGAGCATGGGGTCACGACCTGTTCCGATTCCGATCATGGCGGAACTTAAGAAATATGTTTCAGGTCTACCTTCTAAACAGGACAAGATATTCAAACGGTGTTTCAATAAGAGCCGGTGGGACAAGGTGCGCCAAAAGGTTGGACTGGCAGATTTCAAGTTTCATGATTTGCGGAAGACTTTTGGTTCGGTGCTGGCCCAGAATGGCATTTCAACGGCCGTAATACAGAGGCTTCTGGAGCATTCGTCACCGGATCTGACGAACAAAGTGTACACGAATGTTGATCCCGTCCTGCGCCAGGCAATGGACACAATGCCGGCAGGTGATTGGCTGCGAGTTCGTCTCGTCGGCAAGAGGAGAGAGAACACTGAACGAGGCGCCCGAGAGAACAGCTCGATTTATCACACCATTGTCCAGACCGGACGTTAGCCCAACCATTGCTGAGCTTCTGAGTCGACAAACGTGGAAAAGGGCTGGCAACTCTCTCAAGCTGCCAGCCTTTTAAGTATCTTTGTCGTTCTTGTTTTTTTCGGAGAAGTACTTTGCTTACATTATTTCAGACTATTGAGCCAGTGCTGTCTCCGTGACCATGTGTTCGGCCAGGACCATCAGGTCCTGGGCATCCACGATGCCGTCACCCCAGGCATACGGGCCGATATCATAGAGCGTGTTGTCCGTGCCCCAGTTGTCAATCAGCAGCTTCAGGTCGTCCAGGTCCACCTTCCCATCGGCGTTGAAGTCCACGATGGGGAGGATCGGTACCTGCCAGATGTCCTCCCAGCCCAACCCACCCGGGTGCGGTCCGCCAAAATCATCGATGTAACACCACTGGCCGTCGAGCGAGACGCTCATAATCTCTTCAGCATAGATCGTGTTGATCGAGGATCCGAGGTTCCTCGGCTGACCCCAGGCACTGGCCTTTGAGGGACGAGTGAGCATCCACACATCGAAGTTGCCCAATCCTCCAGGGCGGTCCGACGTAAGAAGGAGCGTTAAACCATCAGGTGAGATCCACGTGGGGGCATCAGCGTAGGGCGTGTTGACCGTTGGGCCAAGATTCACCGGCGTGCCCCACGGATCCGAAACGCTTGCGCGCGTACTCACCCAAGTGTCCCATCCGCCGTATCCCCCTGCCCACGACGAAGAAATGAAGTAGAGTTCCAAGCCATCATAGGAGATGATTCCTTCGCCAGTCCCGGCACCGATGGCCGGACCGAGATCAACACGTGGCTCCCAGGGAGCATCTATGGTGGCGCGTGTGGTGTGGTAGCAACGCCCGCTCGGACCGCCGGAGTCAAAGTACAAAGTCAGTCCATCAGCCGACATACTCCATGCTGATTCCCAAGCCGATGTGTTTACGTTTGGCCCGAGATTGGCAGGCGGGCCCCACGGGTCCTGCACACTGGCACGTTTGGCTACCCAGATGTCAGTGCTCCCATGCCCGCCAGAGCGATCGGAAGTGAAATACAATTCTAAACCGTCGAGGGACAGGACGGGGAACATGTCCCCGAGCGATGAATTTACGGGCGCCCCCAGATTCATCGGCTCGCCAAATACAAAATCCGCATGCGCAGGCCGCATGTCAAGGCCTGAGAGAAGACAAAGCCCAAGCAGTGACGTTGACAGTATTGGTACTTGAAACGACTTCATGTGACACCTTCCTTTCTTAGCTGTTTTTGTGCTGCTATCGCAGTCAGGTTGCACGAAGGAACCTGACGGTGTCTGCCC
>JARRQQ010000562.1:0-4494 GCA_037381725.1 Sedimentisphaerales bacterium | reverse complement strand
AACGGGGCCCGTATCCGCATGCCGGGAGGCTTGGCTGTGACGTATGATCCAAGCCATGAATACAACTACGGTATCAATCTCGAGAGATTCGGCGTGGCCCCTGACGTGTGGGTCGAGAATTCGCCGCAGGATGTGTTGGATGGCTTCGACCGCGAACTCAAAGCCGCCGTGGATGAGGCCCTTCGCATGCTTGCCGAGAACGACTGGCAGTACGGCGAGGATGACTGATTGACAGGCTATACTTGATTCTGTAATAGGGTGCGTTAACCAGGCTCTGAAGCATTGTTGTAGAGGAGAATAGATAACTCCCAGGGCAACGAGTGGCGCATAAAACTCGCACAAATTGAAGATTCTGAAAAATAACGAAACATTCTCATAGATAACTTTTTCAGGAGTTGCAAAACTCTGCCAGAACATGGTGACTCGATGTATCCAATATGTCTCCACGCCAGCTCATTTTTCCAAATCGAGTCCTAAAAAATGTCAAATATAGGGCCCGTGAAACAATTTGCAAAAATTTATCGGGTGTCAACGGAAACTATGTAAGCCAGGCCTCCTGCCGGTTACTTGGCTATAATAAGCCGTTGATAACGAGCTGGTCACTGGGACCGCTCAATTTTACAGGAACCTGACATGGAGGCTTGACAATGCATATTTTAGCTTTGGATCTTGGAAAGTACAACACGGTGTTTTGTGACTATAATGCTATCAATGGTGAGCATAAATTCGGAAAAGTCAAAACGACACCTCAGGAGATTCACGATGTGATGGTCCAAAAGGAGCCCCAGAGAGTGGTATTAGAGGTTTGTAATCTTGCTGGGTGGGTGGTTGGCATTGCTCGGGCCTTGGCCATAGATACAGAAACGGCCAATACAACACACGATGCTTGGCGTTGGAAGAACGTTAAAAAGAAGAACGACAAAGAGGATGCTCTGAAATTGGCGAAGCTCTCGTCGATGAATCAATTACCCACGGTACACATACCGGCCAAGCCTGTCAGAGAGATGCGATCGCTCATTAAATACCGGCAGCGGTTGGTCAAGCATAGAAGAAGTATCCAGCTTGCCATTCGAGCCATCTTTTCCAGAGAAGGCATAACAACCGTCCCGAGAGGGAAAAAAGCATGGTCAAAAGGTGGCCTTCAGTGGTTTAGATCGCATGCCCAACCTTTGGAGAAGATCACAGAAATTGAACAGCTATGGCGTGGTCAGCTCTATGTTGAACTCGAGACGTTTGAAGCAGTGACGGTTTGTTTGAAGAAAGTCACGGACAAGCTTAATGAGCTCGGATCGGCTGATGCTCGAGTTAGGCGATTACAAACGATCCCCGGTGTGGGGCCAAGGTTAGCTGAAACCGTCGTGTCGTTTTTGGATGATCCGGCCCGTTTCCACGACGGTAAGCAGGTGGGCAGCTATGCGGGTCTGACTCCAAGGCAGTATCAGTCCGGTCAGATGGAACGCCAGGGAAAAATCAGCGGTCAGGGCAACAAGCTTCTGAGGAATTTACTTATTGAGATCTGTTGGGCATCGCTACGATACAATCCGTGGGCTCGCGAGACATATAAGCGTCTATTAAGAGGTAGTCCATCGAGAAAGAAAATAGCGATAACGGCATTGGCTAGGAAATTGGTTGTCAGATGCTGGGCGATGCTCCGAGATGAACAGGATTGGAAAATGGATATTCAAAAGAATGCGGCATAGGTCTCAATTTCACCTCCGCCTTTCTTTCGCCACCTCACCTTCTTGCGAAGGCGGCGAAAGCGGACTACAGCGAAATTGAGAAAAAAATGTGGATAGAATAATCGGTCATGGTGATCCTTGAGGTTTCAGGATGTTGAGTTTGAAGTTTGTATTTGATTGTTCTGAACGACAATCCGAATTGAATCATGGGCTTCCAAGCTCGCTCAACGGAATGAGTGTCGTCGTACAGTTTGATGGGACGCAGGTTAGAAGAAAATAGAATTCACTGCGTAAACCCGAATAGAGGAATGAACCAATCAAATCAAATTTAGGACTTGACAGGCCTGGCTTCATAGAGGATTCAATGCACAGCGCGAAAAAACGAGAGTGACATCCAAGGATAAAAGGAGCCGGCAGATCTGGAACCTGCCGGCCCCTCGAGTTTGTTTGCGATAGGATTTTTCGACTATGGGTGCACGGCGCGGTTGTAGATACGGATATCGTCGATCAGGCCGGAGAAGAAAGAGCTTGTTGCAAGAGCGCTGCCAGTACCGAAATGGAGACCGCCCTCCACATTTTCCAGGCCGAACAATGGTGCAGCGTCTATGGCAACCTCCACTCCGTCAACATATAAATGCCTGTACGAGCCATCCCACACAAGACCTATCCTGTGCCAGTCGTCATTAATGATGGATGTCTGCGATAGCAGTGGTCCGGGGGCGCCTCGGCCAGAAGCTTTTAGCTCTGTCATCAAGCAACCTTCTACTGAATCGGTACACAGCCAATTAGCGCTATCCGTCTGAGACAAAATGGCTTGGTCGGGAGCACCACCTTTAATCCAGGCAATCACGCTGAATGCGCTATATGCCGGGTTCAGGACAGGATTTGTAGTAACATAATCATCTATCCCATCGAATTGAAGCGCTCCAGCCACAATGCCAAGATCAGGTCTCCAAATCGGGCCGCCGATCAACGTGCCATCAAGCTCTGCAGCATCGTTGTAAGCAATATCGCCCTGCACTTCGTCCAACGGCCAGTGCGCTATCAGCGTCGGATCACTAACGTCCTCGAACAAATGCTCAGCAAGAACAATCAGGTCCTGGACATCGACGATGCCATCTCCGAGAGGTGTAGGGCCAATGTCACACAAGGGGTAGTATTCGCCCCAGTGGTCAACCATTATGCACATGTCGGCGGCATCGACCGTGCCGTCGCCGTTGAAGTCAACGATGGGTATAATTGGCGCTTGCCACAGGTCGGGGCCACCGACTCCGCCGGGCCGGTCGGACGCAAAGTAGAGGGTAGAACCATCAGGCAAGATGGTTACAAAACCATCATAAGCCGATGTGTTGATCGTCGGCCCGAGGTTGACAGGTATGGCCCAGTCGTCGTCTATCGTTGCCCGCCTCGTCACATATAGGTCGCGATCACCAAACCCGCCAGGCCGATTGGAGGAGAAGAACAGTACTAAGCCGTTAGGCGATATGCACGGGGAGCGATCGCTGTCCGAACTGTTGACAGTTGGCCCCAGATTCACCGATTCACCCCAAGGGTCGTTTGTCGTTGGTCGGGTTGACATATATATGTCACCAGGACCGTCAGGAGGTGGCTTCCGGCAGAAGTAAAGTACTCGGCAGCTCGGTTGACGGACGCGAAGTAGAGAGACAGGCCGTCAGTCGAGATGATCGCACCAGCGTCATATAAACTACCCGTGTTGAGAGGGGGGCCAAGTTTCACCGGCGTACCCCAAGCGTTATCTGTCGTTGCTCGCCTTGACACATATATGTCGAAAGTGTCCCAACTCCCACCGGATCGGTTGGAGTCAAAGTACATCTCCAGGCCATCAGATGAGAAGCTACCAGTGAAGTCCGAATGAGGACTATTGATGGTTGGCCCGAGATTCGTGGGTTCGCCGAAGGTGAAATCTGCATTCGCACTCCTGCTGCCAAGCACAAAAGCCACCACAACTCCAATTAACATCAGTCTCTTTCTGCAACCATATAAGCGTTTCATTTTGCACCTGCCTTTCTGTCAAAGGGCTTACCATGAATCGTTCATCGTCGCCAACGGTGGACCTTTCAGTCGTCTTCAAAGGCTTGTTCGTCAAAATGCTTCTGTAATAGAATCCGTAAGAAATTCTCAATCTGTCCCAAATCTGGAGAGATTTGTTCTGCACAACGTCACAAATATGGCCTAAGTGCTTGAAAAATAGAGGCTTATTTATTGCAAATATTTTCAAAATTAGCTATTATTGATCGCATCAGAACGGATTGCACTTTTGGGGTATACCCAAAATGAGTAACTTCGACCAGACAAGCATGGGCGGGGAAAGGGAAGCGTTTCTTACAACACACTGGTCTCTCATCGAAGATGTCAAGGAACACGAAGACAAGGACCGTGCGCTCGTCGGATTGCTGTTAGAACGATATTGGAAGCCGGTTTATTGCTACATGCGCCGTAAGGGGTACGACAACGAGCAGGCTAAAGATCTAACACAAGGTTTTTTCCAGGAAGTAGTGCTCAATCGACACCTGGTTGGGCGTGCTGATAGTTCCAAAGGTCGTTTTCGCTCGTTCCTGCTTCACGCGCTGAATCAGTACCTTGTCGATGAAAGGCGTAGAGAGACAACCCGAAAACATATTCCCAGGGATAAATTAATCCCATTGGATATTGATGATCTGCAAACTTTGCCACAGATGGTTAGTAAACTCGATGCGGAGCAAAGCTTCGACTATGTATGGAAGGCAGAGCTTCTTGAGCGTGCTCTTGCAGAAGTGAAGGATAGATATATCAAACGCAGTATGGAGACGCATTG
>JARRQQ010000561.1:0-4151 GCA_037381725.1 Sedimentisphaerales bacterium | reverse complement strand
GGCGCCCACCAGAACTCCGGTGGCGGTCCGAAGAGCTTCGCGCTCGGGTCGGGCTTCAGGGAGGCGGGTGGCACTGGGCGCGCGTTGATCTCGAGCTATAAATCATATCGACCGAACCGTAGCACGTCGGGTACAGGATACAACCCTTTTTTCCCTCGGAGTGACAACCCTATGGCACTCCGAGGGAAAAAAGTTCAGAAATTTCCCCTTTTTGGGACTTTCGCCTCCCCGAATGTCGCATTTTTCGTTGAAGATCCCACGCAGGCGGTGTAGACTTCCTATCATCAGATCAGCGAGTGGACTAAGGGCCTCGCGGTCAGTCTGAAGGCTCACGTGCGGAAAGGAGAAGTCAAATGGCGTCTCTGTGGCGAGGTAGTTTTGTTCGGGTTGCGGTCGTGCTCTTCGTTGCGTCATCGGCGTGGGCCGAGAACAAAACCGACGCGAAGACTGCAAAGCATTTCAAGGTTAACTGGTCCTCGATAAGCTATGATAAGACGCTGATTAATCCGAAGCTTTCTTCGAGGAGACAGGGGGTATCGTCGAGTCGTCTAACGCTGTCTTGTGAAATCGAGATAGTGGACCCGGACCTGGTCGTGGGAACATCGGGTGAGGGCATAGTAACTCAAATGACCGACCCGAACGGCCGGAACGTTGATATCTCCTCTTTCGCCCAAACGCGAAGTGGTTCAGTGCGCATGCGCTATGAGGGTCTGCGCTATCAGTCTCGCTTCGTACAGCCGCCAAAGCCAAATCGATGGCTCTCCCTCATTCGGTCGGCTCTAAAATTGTCCCGAAGAGCACCGGCACGCCCGGAACTGGTCAACGAGTTGCAGCCCAGCCGCATGCAAGTACAGCTTGATGCGAGATTGTGTGATCGAGCCGGCGGAGAAATCCGTGCAGTCAAAGGGCATTTTTATGCCCTCATGGCCGAATCCATTGAACACGTGGACGTACCATTCAAGCCAAGTACCGGCTGGGTCCGGTTGACCGATGAGATCGAGATACAAGTCCTCGAGGCCCAGTGTACATCGTCGTCATATCGCATGAAGATAGAAACCCGACCGCGAGGAGGATCGGCGATGCATTCTCTAAACGTTGGGGATCTCCTGCCGAGCCGGATTATCAAAGACCGGCAACTTATTGGCGCGGACGGAAAGCCTACGCGAGGGGCTGGAGGGTATCGACGCGCGCCCGCAACCGTCGGCGGCATCAGTAGCGGAGGCGGAAGCAATATGCAACCTGTGAAGAAAATCCGCTTTGTGATCGCCGTTCATCCGACCCATTACGAAATCCCGTTCGAGCTCGAGCACGTCCCGTTGCCCAAGCTCTGATTTAGTATCGGTTCCGCATTTGCTCGGCTTTGGTGGCTTCTTTGAGGGTGCTCTTCTCTTTGCGCGTGAGGCTCTGAATGCCGGAGTCGTGGACCTTCTTCAGGATACGATCCACTTCGATCTCGAGGTTCTGCTGTACGGCCGCGTGTTTTTGCCAGTGACGAGCGCGGAGCCTCGACGTGTACTTGTCACGCCACGACTGCGAAAGCACGTAGATGGCTCCCGCCGCCATACCGCCCAGGTGGGCCGCCTGGCCGCCGGCGTTGGCGAATTGGTCCGGACGCAACACGGTAATAAAGCTGATCGCCGCAAAGACTATCGCCAGCACCACCAGCTTCACCGGGAAAATCCCCCATATGTAGACCCTGAGATTGGGGAACAATATCGCGCCCGCCGCGAGAATTCCCAATATGGAACCCGAAGCGCCGACGAGAGGGCCCTTGGACAGCCAGCCTATTTGAGCGAGGACAGGATAGAGTATTCCGCCCACGGCCCCGCAAATGAGATAGAAGACCAGGAATTTCTTGCTGCCCCAGAATCTTTCGAGCATAGGCCCAAAAAAGAACAGCGCCAGCATGTTCACAAAGATGTGACCAAAGCCATTGATGTCATGCAAAAACTGATAGGTAAGGATTCGCCACGGTTGCAGGGACATTCCCAGTGTTTTGGGGTAAACACTGAGCCAGGTGAAAGCAAAACTGGCAAACGCGGGAACTATGAGACACGCCAGGAAGACCGCAACATTGCTGATCAAAAGCCACTTGACGACCGGCGTCAGTTGTGGGAGACCGAATCGCACGTGCGACATGCCGCGATAGTGCGAGCGACGCGTCTGAAAGTCGGCCTGCGTGTAGTCTCTGTCGTAAAGCCCCATAATATTACGTTTTTCGCCCAAACAAAATGACCCGATCCCCGTTATTTTCCGCGTCGTGCCACCGATAATGACTCGCGTCGAATTCGGCAACCCTTGTCCCGTTGCGAGGGCGACGCCTCCTATGCATATAATATCGTCAATTCGGCGATATGTTCACACAAAAAAGTCTTGGGATTGTGGAGTTCCGGCCTTGAAATGCTGAAATACCCCCATCAGCACCACGCCGAGAGCGACTAGATAGATGCTGAGATTCTGAGAGACGGTGCCACCTTTGTAGATCGCCCACCAAGCGTATTCGAATGGATTGTCGTCACGGATGAATTCAATGAGGAACCGCGTCAGACCGTACAAGACCAAAGCCAGAGCAAACGTGAAACCGGGCTGGGTGAACCGCTTGACACCGCTTCGGGCGGCGGCTCTCTGAGACCTGCGCCAGACAAGGTAAAGAACAAGGCACACCAAAGCCGCATTTGCAGAAGAATAGAGCTGGGTCGGATGGAAAGGCAGGCATCGGTACTTACCTCTGGTGACGGCGGCTTCTTGATCGGCCGTCAGCTTATCGTAGGGCTTCGGGTACCACCTTCCGTCCGCGCCGGCGAAGTCCAGATACTCCCCCGACGGCAATTCGAGTTGCGCATCGAGTCTGTCTCTGTGCGGATCCGCGTTAATTTGACTAACGTAGGGATACGAATTGTAGGGGAAGCGGATGCCCCAGGGCAGGTCCGTGGGCTTGCCGTAGCAGCAACTATTCATAAAGCAGCCGAGCCGGCCAAACGACAGACCCAGCATCAAGCCGATGGCGAGCACGTCGAAGAAGCGACGGATCGGCAACTTATGACGCCACAGGTAGAGAATAATCACGGGAACGGCGACGAGAACGCCTCCGTAGAATTCCAGGCCGCCTCGCCAGATGTAGAATATCTCTGCCGGATGGTCACGGAACCTGTCAAAGTAGTGAATGACGAAAAACAGGCGCGCCCCGATTAATCCGCCCAACAGAGCATAAAGGGCGATATTGATTGTGTGCTGATGATGGGGCGTGATCGCCCGGCTTAGCCGCCCGATCACCCACGCGCCCACGAGAAACCCGATGACGACCATGAGCCCAAAGCCTCTGAGGGTCACGTGAATGAACGGTATCTCGAAAAGCTCAGGATGCATCTGTGCCGAATTTTCCTGTCTATCTCAGTCCCGCTCTCTACTCCTCTTTGGAGCTTAGATTTGGGTCTCTACTCCTCTTCGGAGCTTAGATTTGGGGCGACATCCGGCTTCATTTTCCAAAACACGACCATCAGAATTAGCCCAAGAGCAATCATGTAGATCGACACATTCTGAGAGGCCCACCAGCCGTATTCGAACGGGTTGTCGTCGCGGATCGCCTCGAGAATGAATCGGGTTACGCCGTAGACGATGAACATCAGGGCAAACGTGGAGCCGGGCTTGACGAACAACTTACGTGACTTGCCGGCAAGCTCGGCCTTCTGGCCTCGTCGCCAAAACAAATAGAGCATGAGACACCAAAAAGCGGCGAGACCGGAAGCGTACAACTCGGTCGGATGGACCGGCAGGCAGCGATATTTGCCTTGCGTCACTTCAAAACGCTGCTCGTCCGTCAGATCGTCTTTGGGCTTCAAGTACCCTCTCCCTTTCTCATCGACGCCACTGAAATAGTCTCTAGGCAGTTGCAGATGGGCTTTGGGCCGGTTCCTGTGCGGATCGGGATTTACCTGGCTGTCATAGGCGAACGAATCGTAAGGAAAACGAACCCCCCAGGGCAGATGCGTCGGCCTGCCGTAACAGCAGCCGTTGAGAAAGCAGCCGATCCGTCCGAACATCAGCGCCAGCATGAGCCCTATCGCGAGCACATCGAGGTAGCGGCGGATGGGCAGCTTGTGATAGACCAGGAACAGGAAAATGACGCCGATAGCAGCTATGACCCCGCCGGC
>JARRQQ010000560.1:0-5205 GCA_037381725.1 Sedimentisphaerales bacterium | reverse complement strand
TTCCTGGAAGCGGTCCGTGCCGGGCAGGGAAAGGCCCGCCTCTTTGGCGACCTCTTGCAAGGCCCTTGCCGCCGGGTGCTTGCTCATCTGCTCGGCAGAAGCGGCCGTCGCCAGCAGTTCGGCCGGCTCGACACCCTCGGCGGGCGTGAGCTTGGTGACGTACAGCCGGCCCGTCGTGACGGTTCCTGTCTTGTCGAAGACCATTGCCGTGATCTTGCCGGCGACTTCGAGGTCGGCAACGTTTTTGATCAGGATGCCCAGACGCGCGGAGGCGGAAATCGCCGCCACCATCGCCGTCGGCGTCGCTAAAATAAGTGCACAGGGACACGAGACCACGAGAATCGTAATCGCCCTGTTCATATCGCGGGTGAAGAACAGCACGATCCCGGCGATCATCAGGATCGTCGGCGTGTACCACTTCACGTAGCGATCGATGATCCGCATGATCGGGATCTTCGTCTGCTCGGCCTGCATAATCAGCGATTGAACCTTGCCCAGCGTTGTATCTTTGCCCGCTTTGGTAACGGTGATATCCAGCACGCCCGTAATGTTGTTCGTCCCCGCAAACACCTGCATCCCAGGCACTTTGTCGACAGGCAGGGATTCGCCCGTGATCGTCGCCTCGTTGACGGAACTGAGGCCCTTGACCACTTCGCCGTCGGCGGGGATATTGTCGCCCGGACGGACGCGAAGAGTGTCGCCGGGCTTGAGACTGCTGACTTTGACTTCTGTTTCGCCACCGGCGGCATTGAGGAGATTGGCTCTTGTCGGCGTCAGCTTGATCAGCGATTCGATGGAAGCGCGAGCGCCGAGAGCGGTTCGTGTTTCAATCAGCTCGCTCAAGAGCATAAAGAAAGCGACGATTCCGGCCGTCGCGTATTCCTCCATCGCAAAAGCCGCCAGGATGGCCAGCGCGACCAGCTCGTCCATGTGGGCTTCGCGCCGAACCAGACTCTGGATCGCGTGCAAGACGATGGGCACGCCCAGCAGTATCGTGGCGGCCATCGCCAGCAGCTCCGTATTGAAATGATCCGAGCCGTAGATGAGCCGGGCGATCCCGCTGTTGATCAGCAGCACGCCGCCGGCCAGCGTCCCCAACAGGGCGATGCTGACGCGAATCTGCTTGCCGTACGTGTGCTCGACGGCGATGTTATCCTTAAAATGAAGATGGTCGTGGGCCATAGTATCGTCTCTTGTCTCTCAAACACGTCATAAGAACACGTTATGGTTACTTCTGCTGCTGAGCTTACTCTTGTTCGGTCTTCTTCGGCTTGAGCGATGCATCTCGGTTTAAGAGCACGCGAAGCTGCCTTCCCTTGGTGCCTGCGGCCGTCTGAACAACGAATTTCTCCTCCGCGTTGTCGAGGACGTTCTCGAGGGCATCGAGATAGATTCTCTGAAGGACCAGCTTCGGATGCTGTCTGTATTCCGGCAACAGGCTTTCGAGATACTTGGCGTTGGCCCGGGCGTCTTCCACAACCTTTGTCCGGTATTTCTGCGCATCGCCGAGCTTCTCCTTGGCCTTGCCGGCTAATTGAGACCACAAATATTCCAGTCTTTCTTGATCGACGTTGTCGTCGTGCAAGGCGGCGTACAGCTCATTGGCCGCGGGCCCCGCGGCCTCGTTGAGCGTCGTCTCGGCATACGTTCGAGCCTCCGTGATCGCCTTCTCACTGCTCTGGCTGGCCAGCGTCGAGGCCTCGAAAGCGGCTTTGACCTGCCTCGGAGGCTGGCTTCGCGTCAGTTGGACCGACACGACCCTGATGCCGCTCTCCATTCCGTCGAGCCAGTCTTGCATCAGTGTCCTGACGTTGCCGGGGATTCTGTCCTGGCTGGAGATCGCCTCGTCGATGGTGTAGTTGACCATCGCGGTCGTGACGGCGCCCTCGAACACGTCTTTCAGAAGCGGTTGAATACTGTTGGTAATCACGTCGAAATAGACGTCGCCGGGGCCGACGTTTTTGACGTAGACGTTCCGGAAGAATAGCTCGGGATCGCTGATCTGGTAAGTGAGCTGCCAGCGGGTATGGACCAGGTTGTAGTCGCTGCCCTCGGAACCCACCACCATTTGGTCTTGCTTCTCGCCGCGCGTGATGCAATAGCCGTCCTTGAGCGGGTCCAGCGGTGTGTTCGGCGGAATCGGACGCTCCTGACCGGCGAGTTCATCTTCCGGCCTTTGCGTATACCAGAAGGTGTTGATTCCCATGTGGACGGTGGTTTCCACGGGAATCTTGATGATTTCGTCGATCGGATAAGGAAAGATCCAATGGGCGCCGGGACCGAGAAGCCTGTTCTCCCCCACGCCGCGAATCGCACCGAAACGCAACACGAGCGCTTGTTCATTCGAGCCGACCGTCTTGAAGCCGGAGGCTAAGAAGCCGATGATCAGCACGATCATAATCACTTTTAGGATAATGAAGCTGATCCGCAGCGCCTCGGAGAGACTCCTTCCGGCCGCGTCGAGCTCTTCGCCACGGGGTCGTTCCGGTTCCGAATAAGGCACGTACTTGTCGTCTTTATCGTGATCGTGTTCTGTCATGGTGGTCTTCAACGATTCTGAATCATTTGTCCGGTTCGTTCGGTTCGACGTTCGGCGGTTTCGGCATTCCTTTTAGAAGGTTAAACGGTGCCGCATCCGTCGGGATGACCAGCGTTGTTCTGTTCTCCAGACTCTTCTGAAGCGTTTCGAGGTCCCGCAAGAGCATGGCCAGCTCGGCATTTTCTTCAAGCTCCTTGTAGTGCTTGGCCGCTTCGGCGTCGCCGACACCCCGGATCCTTTTGGCCCGGGCCTCCGCGGCGGCGACAAGCTCGTCACTTTTCGATTTCGCCTCGGTCCTGATCTTAATGGCTTCACCGTTTCCGGCCGACGTGATATCCTGCGCCCGGCGGTCTCTTTCGGCCTTCATGCGGTCGAAGACCGCTTTGCTGACGTCTTTGCTGACCTTGAGCTGCCTGATGCCGACAGTCTTGATGTCAACGCCGAATTTCGCGTCGGCAACCGCTTTTTGAAGGTCCGCGAGCATCTCGTTCTGAATCTTCTCGAATTGTATTTTCGACGGATCGCTGTTAACAAATTCCGAGAAATTGTGGCGCCCAATGGCATTGTTCTGCACGTTGCGCACCCGGCTTCTCAGCAGTTCATTCTCCGCCTTGTTCACGGTCTTGATTGCATTGAAGAATTCCAGCGGCCTGGCGATCTTCCAGACCACGTAGGTGCTCACAATGATCGGCTCGCCGCCCGCCGTGCGCGTCTCCTCGCTTTCGGTCTCGAAAACCCTTGTGCGAGAATCGAACTTATGCACTTGCTGGATGGGAAACGGCCACTTGAAGTAGAGACCAGGCTTGGTGATCTGGTCCTCGGCCGTCGCTTTGCCAAAGGTCGTGACCAGGCAGGACTCGGTCTCCCTGACCTGGAACGAAACCAGGTAGAGACCCAGGGCAATGACAATAAGTGCGACAAAAACAGCGATGGCTAAGTTTTTCATGGTTGGTTATTCTCCTGAGTGACACCCATCTCATACAGGTTGGGCGACAGTTTTTCCTGGAGGTCCACTACCGTAACCTGCGAGTCGTNGTCGTTTTGATCGGCGACGACGACGTATTTGCGGATCTTCTGGAGGGCTTCTTCGAGCATCGCCAGCGTCTGCTCGTGGGTGTAGATTTTCGGGGCGGCCAGGAAGGCCTTGAGCTGGCCGGCAAACTGACGCTCCGTCGCCTCGGCGAGCGTGACCTTGTCGAAGGCGTGGGTTTGCGCTTCGCGCAGCGTCTTGAAAATGTTGCCTTTGGCCTGCTCGAAAGCCGCGTCCAATTGCTTGCCCAAGGCGTCGATCTCGGCGGGTGAGCCGGCCTCTTCGGCCTTCTGATACCTTGATGCAAGGTCATACAATTGGTCCGCCCTCTGGGCCGAACCGACGAGCGTTCCGAGAATCTTGCTGCGGTCCGCGTGCGCATTCAGAATCGACGACTGTTTTTCCTGTACAGCGGCAATCACCTTCTGATAGTCCGCCGCCACTTCGACCGGCGGGTGCACGCCCTGTAAGCCGACGAACACAATCTCCACACCGAGCTTAGCCTCATTGGCGTCCGCCTGAATTCTCTCAGTGAGGGTCCGGCCCGCCTCGGCCCGGCCCATCCCGAGCAGACTGTGCTCGGTGGCGGTTTCCTGCTCGACCTCCGTCTTGGCGCTGGCCGCATATTTCGTCAGCTCGCGGTACGCGATGGATTCGAGAAGTTTCTCGGGGTCCTGATGGTTATAAACGAAGGAGTATAAATCCTTGATGCGGTACTGAACGGGAACCGCAGCGATGACGAGACTGACTGGCACAGTTCCGGCCCCCAACTCCGTCTGGCCCGGCTCGCTGGCGACGAGCAACTGATACTCTTGCTTGTAATGGCTCTCGCCCCACAGCAACGGTCGGTGGACCACTTGGCCATTGGGGTCGACTTCGGGGACGAATCCAATGTCGATCTGCGAGATGCGCTGCGTCGGATACTTGTAAGCAATGTCTATCGGCCAGGGCCACTTGAACGTCAACCCCGGGCCGATTAGCCTGACGTCGTTGGCGTCGTTTACCGGGCTGCCGAAATGCTCGATGATCGCCTGTTCGCCGGGATTGACGACGACGATGCAACTGAGCAGATACAACGTCACACCGGCAAACAAAGCCAAGGGAACAATCGCCTGTTCGAGCAGCTTATAGAACCAGGTTTGTGAGACCTGAAAGCCGAACTGATAGTCCATGGCGTCTGCGACACTTCGCAGGATGCCGCCCGGCTCGTTGATAATCCCCAGCAATCGGCTGTCGAAAGCGCTCCGGCTGTACCGCCCCTTCAGTCTCGGTCGATAGATGTCCAGGACCAGATTCAGGGCCGTTTCCACGCCGAGCACAATGAGCAGGATGGGGACGACGAGCGCCATGACGTTGACGGGCCAAACTCGCTTGAACAGATAAGTACCCGCCAGGGCCACCGCTAACAAGAAGCACAGCACCGCCCCACCCAACATGGAGCTTCCACCGGCTCGCAACGGTTTCCACGACGGCTCGCTCGACATGCCCGTCGCGTAGCGCGAGATCAGGAAGCTGACGAACGCAATCGCGGTCATGCAAATACTGCAGAGCAACGGTTGTTTCAACTCGGTCTCGACAGCGCCCCGGGTCGTGGTGAGCAGGTACAGTCCGATCCCGACCTGATACGCGGCGATGG
>JARRQQ010000559.1:0-3591 GCA_037381725.1 Sedimentisphaerales bacterium | reverse complement strand
GTGAATACTTCGCCTCCGGCGCCGCGATCTTGCTTCGTCTGGCCGGTGTGCCGACGCGATACGTCACCGGTTTCCTCGTGACCGAACATAAGAACAACGAAGGGACTTGGGACGATCTGTGGGTCGCTAGGAACATGGACGCCCACGCCTGGGCCGAGGCGTGGGACCGGCAGCGGAATCAGTGGTGCATCGTTGAGGCAACGGTGGGCGAGAACGCAGCCGCCGCGACGGCCGGCGAGGAAACGGACCGTATCACTGGCGGCGCCGCCGCGATGCTTCGCCAACTCCTGCGCGCCGTATATGAGTACGGCCTTCTGGGTGTGCCAAGCTGGCTGTTCGAATCCTACGGCGTGGTCGCCGGCGTCTCGCTTCTGACCAGCTTGTCGGCGGCCGTATTGGCGTGGCTTCTGTCGCGATTCTATCGCAGAAGGAGGTCTTCCCTCGGTATCCAGTCGAAAGCGGGCGCCGACCCGATCCTCACACTCCTGCACAAGATGCTTCTCCGAATGGATCGGAAGGTCAAGGCCGCCGGGCTTCGCCGCGACCCAAGTGAGACGTTGCACACGTTTTCACATCGGCTTAGGCAATGTTATCCCGGCGACGGGTTGTGGATAAGGATAGCGGACTGGTATCGCGAATACGCGATGCTGCGCTACCGCAAGTCGGTCAGCACAGACCGAGCGGAAGAGTTACAGCGACGCGCGAAGAATCTGTCGCTGTAGGGGCCACCCCACGTGGTCGCCCTGGGTAGACATTCGGCTCACTCCTACCTACCGGCGGGAAGCTGGGTGAGAATATACGCCCGGCGGTCGCGTACGAACTGCTTGATCTGGTCCCTTCGGCCGTCACCGGCCCCATCAGCAACCAGTGCATCGGCCGCGTCATCCAGAAATCTGTCGAACGCAGTCGGTGGATTGGAGGTGCCGTACGACGTTTGCCACGGACCGCTGACTAACTCTCTGAACGCGTCCAGGTACATCTGCCGATACTTGGAGTATTTGAGGAATTGATCGACCTCCGGGAATTCACCGGAGGTGATGGAGAACAAGCTCGTGCTGGCTCCGTTGCCCGAGCCGAGCGTAAAGTCGATGTCCCAGGGCAACAAATACCACTTGCCCTCCGGCAGCGCACAATAGAAAGCGTTGTTTTTGCCACGTGTGTATCCGTAACTGTCCCAGTCGCCCACGGCGTGACGAATCGCCAGGACCTTGGCGAAATGTTCAGGGTGAATAACTGACTCGACGGCCTGCTCGTATCGCGAGTTGCTGGACGGTGTATTCAACGCGACGGCAAGATCGAACAGATGCTCCCAGTTATCGTTCTCTCTGTGAGACCGCTTCTCGAAACCCCACCGGTAAGTTTCCCTGAGCAGCGGGTGCCGGGAATCGTACTTCAGCCCCTCATCAAGATTGCTATGTTGTGTGCCGTCCGCCGAGTACTCGAAATAATCGTCGATCTTGTGAATGTACCCTTTGTGGTCGTATGGAAACCATCGGTCGATGTAGTCACCGTCAATTTTGTGGACGTCCTCAAAGCCGGCATGGCTGTTGCCGTTGATGATCGGCCGCACAAACTCCTGAGTCGAGTACTGCAGGCCCATCTGCCGATAGAACCAGTAGGACGCGCGCTCTTGGAGGGGTCCCCGGCTACTCCCCTCGGTATTATCCAGGTTCACTTCCTCGCGGCGGCGGAATCGCTGGTCTGGATTGAAATTGAGCCGGTAGGCGTAGCGGTTACGCGGGTCGCGGCCCGCGCCACTCCGAATGAACGGGCTGCCCCGGTAGCGAATCCCGCAATTGTAGAAGACCTCCGTGTCGTTATAGACGAACGTGCAATCCAGCAGTTCGTTCGAGAGATTAGGCCGCGATCGAAAGGCGTTGAGAACGTCGTTGGATAACCAGATGCGATAGGTCGCGAACCGGCTGTTCACCGACGTATCACCGACGCGGACGAGGCAGGTTCTTTCGGGCACCTCGGCCGAAGGTTGCAGGGGCGTTGGAAACCGCGTCGAGGCGGAGCCGTCTGAAGCCTCGATATAGAAAGCACGCATGGTTCCGGCGGAAGCACCGGGGATCGCAGCCGTGAAGATTCCGTCGCCGCCGACCGCGTCGTTGCCCATGCCGTCATCGGTCATCGCCACGCCCGCAAATCGGGCGTCCCCTTCGGATCGATAGCGAAGCTGAACGGAAGCGACACCATCATTGTCTTTCACACGGGCCGTCACGGTGATCGGCTCACCGGCGGCTGGCAACACGGGCGCGTGCTGCACATCGAGAATATCCGGCCCCCGGTTAGAAACGAATGCCGTATTTTGCAGACCGGGCGTGCCCAAGTTCAGCGGCATCGCAAGCTCGAACGCATGAGCCGGTCGCGGCGGCTGAATAGGCGACAATTCCCGCGACGTGCGCATAAGCAGGAAACGGCTTCCTCGCAACCACTTGGCCCAACCGCCCAGGACCACACGGCCGACGATCCCGCTCGGAATCGACTGGTTGATGCGGTTGGCCCCGGGGTCGCCGTGACCGGTTGCAATCAGATGAAGCGACCGCAATCCCGACCGGCTGTCCTCTGTCGTCGCAAACGACCGGACGTGATTGCCGAGCCGCCGCCAATTTGCCTCAGCGATCTCAAAGCCGCTATTGGTCAGGATATTTCCGCGACCCATGCTCAGTGACAGATCGTCGAGAAGCACTTCTCCGCGATTGAGCAGCATGAGACCGAAGACCGAGATCTGATCGTGCGTATATCGGGTATCGTTGGCCTCGATGGTGAACGAGAATGGCTCCCACGTGCTCTTGACGCTCTCGTCGCTGTCGGCCCAGGCGTCGGGCGTGTCGTTATCGCTGCGCGGGTCGCGCAGCTCCAGGCTGGCCCCCTGTCCATCGGCCCAACCTGGCCATCGCCCGCCGTCGTAATAAGTCACCTCGTCGGCCGTAACCATTGAAACCTCGATGTCCCCCGCGTTGAGATCAGGGTGCTCCGCCAGAAGGTGTCCCTCACGTGAGAGCGGATATGACAATCGGATGCGTTCGCCGTGATTGTCCAACCCGCCCGAGTAAGGCCCGACCAGATTTGAGCCGACCGCTAGATTGTCGTAGACGCCCGCGAGGAAATCCGGATCCTTGGCCACCACCAGATACGAGCCCGGCGTCATTTGTGTGCCGGAAGCAAAGGTGTAGGCAATGCCGTCGGTGAAGGCCCAGCCTTCCAACGACACCGTCCTGTCGCTCTGATTGTACAACTCGACGTACTCATACCGCTCGTCCGCTGTGGGATGGTGATACATGATCTCATTGATCACGATATCACCCGTCAACGGTTGGGCATTGGGTCCTGCGAACGTTGCCTCGCTCAGAACGCTCAGACTCGGCGATCCGTCCGGGAAGCGCCCGTAAGTCGTCTGTGGCTCTGTCGCTCCAAAGCGCACCGCGTCCAGGACGCGGACCGGCGCCGGATCGCTCAGGGACTGGCTTGTTTTGACGGAGCCGTTCCGTCAAAAGGTGCCTGTCCCTTACGTTCCCCGTCACGTTCCCAAAAGGGACAGTCAGCTTTCCAAACGACGGAAAGCAGACAGTCCCGAGCATCACTCAC
>JARRQQ010000558.1:0-3595 GCA_037381725.1 Sedimentisphaerales bacterium | reverse complement strand
AGACCGATCTTCCGGGTGGACTCGTTCCTCCAACTGGAGCAGGTTGAGGATGCGGTCTTTCGGCCCCAGTCCAAAGATGCGATAGGTTTCGTCTGACCAGGTGATGCGATCGGTAACGATGTCGTACTCCCAGTAACCAAGGTGCGCAACGGACTGGGCTTCTGCGAGTCTGCCCTCGCTTTCGCGCAGGCTGCGTAGCATCAAAAGACTGGTCAGGCCGTCGGCCAATCGTCGGCCGATCTCTTGAAAAAGCCTCTCCTCCTCCGTTGTCCACACTCGGGGGTAAGAACACTGGTGCAATCCGAATGCCCAGGGACCACCCGTCTTCGGATAGAGGGCCATTCCAATCATGGACTGTTGGCCGAATTGTTCGGCCGTCCTCGAAGCAAGGAGATGTTCAGACCCGGGACCGAACTTGACCGGCCCATCGGCAGCTAAAAGAATCCTCATGACTTCGGCAGTCTCATCCTCCGTCCGCATCTTCGTGCTGGGAGCGATGCCGGGATGCTGGGGTCGTGTGCGCTCCATCGGCACCGACCAGGTGGGCGAGTCCGGATCACAAGGGTAGACAAAGAACGCACGATCACATTCGAGAATGTCAAGCACTTCGCCCAGCACATTGCTCATCATCTCCTCAAGACGGTTCGTTCCCCGGATAGCTCGATCAATCCGAGCCATGCTTTCAAGAAAACGGACATGGGCCAGCCGCTCTTGCTCCGCCACTACGCGTTCGGTGATATCCTGGACCGTGCCGATCGCCGAAACAGGTTCGCCGTCGCGATCAAACTCTATTTCAGCCTTCTCTCGCACCCATTTCACAATCTCCCCCACGACGATGCGATGTTCATTATCGTACTGCCCAGCGTACAGAGCCTTTGTCCATGATTCCATTACATGAGCCAAGTCGTCTGGATGCACACTCGCCTGACAGTCTTCCTTCGTTATCGGTCGGCCGACCGGCTTCTCAAAAATGCGATAGGTTTCGTCCGACCAGGTCAACCGATCCGTCGCCAGGTCCAGGTACCAACTCCCCATGTGGGCCACTTCCTGGGCTCGCCTGAGTTGAGCCTCACTTTCTCTGAGCGCATTTTCCGCCCTCATGCGCTCCGTAAGATCTCTGTAGACCGCCACTATCTCGCCCGACGGAAGCTTATAGACATAGTTCTCTCTCCAGCCGACGAGCCGGGCGTCCTTGTACAGAGAAACAGGGTGATGCTGAGGCACCCCGGTCTTCCAAACATTCCGAAGTACATCGAACAAGTCAAATTCTCTGATCCTGGGGAAGACGTCAACGACGCTCTTGCCGATCACGTCCTCTTTTTTGATAGCGTCAATCTGTTCGCCCGCCTCGTTGAAGTCCAGAAAGACAAAATCTTCCCCTTCATCGCGTGAGGCGAAGACCGCGACTCCACTACTCATGTGGTCAAAAAGCTCTCTGTAGCGAACTTCGCTGGTCTTGATGGCCTCCTCGATCTGTTTGCGTTCGGTGATGTCGACGTAGGCCGCCTGGATAGCCCGCTTGCCTTGATACTCGACCAAAGAGGCGTCAATCTTCAGCCATCGAACCGAGCCGTCCTTCCGTATTCCGCGCAATTCATACCGTTGCGACAGAGGATTTCCATTCAAACGCTGCGCGTGACGCTCCCAGACCATCTCTCGATCCTCAGGATGAACGAACGTCTGGACCTCGTCCGGCGACATCGCCAGCATCTCATCTATGGTGTAGCCGGTGATCTTCGTCATAGCCTCATTGGCGAAAACGACGTGCCCTTCTTGAAAGATCACGAGGCCCTGTAACGAATGATCCACCAGCGAGCGGTATGCCTCTTCCGCCCGTCTGCGCTCGGTGATATCCTGATTGACTCCGTATGTTCTGATGACTCGGCCTTGATCGTCTTTCACCCTTGAAAAACGAACAGCGATGCGCCCGATTTCCCCATCTGCGTAGATTATACGATGTTCAAGGTAGTGGCCTGATTGAGAGTCCGGATTTTCAAATACATCATGGCATTTTGCTTTGACTCTTTCCCTGTCATCGGGGTGTACGAATGTTTCGAAATACTGATTACACGACATTTCATATCCTCCGACTTCATCTGCAGTGGTACGAAGGACTTCATAGAAATGGTCGCTGAATGTAAATAACTCATTTAGTACATCATGCTCCCAATACCCCAGTTTTGCGAGTTTGGCTCCTTCAGATAACCTGTTTTCGCTAGCGCGAAGAGATTCCTCCGCACGTTTACGTTCGGTGATGTCCTGATTGACGCCGCACGTCTTGACGGTACGTCCTTGACTGTCCTTAACCACGAAGTAACGAACGGAAACATAGCCGATCCGGCCATCACCATAGATGAAACGATGTTCGCCCTCACCGCAGAAATCCGGATCGCTCGTTTCCGTGGCTTTTTGAATCTCTTCGCGCAATTGCGGCACGTCATCAGGATGCAAAAACAGTTCCGCATACCGGCGAGCGGGAATGCGATAGCCGCCGACCTTTTCAGCCGACGTGCGATAGACAGAGTAGAACTGATCGTCGAAAGTGAATACGTCGTCGGTTGCGTCATACTCCCAATAGCCCAGCTTCGCGATCTTCATGGCCTCGGATAATCGCGCCTCGCTCTCACGCATGGCCTCTTCGATCCGTTTCCGCTCGCTGATATCTAGCACGGCCGTCCGGAGTTTCTCGAAATGACCCTCATCATCCATCTCAGCCCAACTGACCATCTGCGCGATAAACTCGCTGTCGTCACTGCGCCGGAGCTTCAGTTCACAAGTGCAGGACATTTTGCTGTCGGCGGCCTCTCTCCGATGCAGATAGAACGCGTCCTGATAGTCGCGGGACACCCAGAGCGAAAGATTCTTCTTCAACGATTGGCTCTTGGTCGTTCCCAGCAAGGCCGTCCCAGCGAGATTGGCCTCGAGAATCCGTCCGTCTCGATCCAACGTGAAGTACCCCATCGGGGCCAAATCGAACAGATCGAAGTATTTCTGCCTCAGCGTCTCCGATTCCAACCGTGCCCGTCGAAGCTCTTCATTCTGCATCTCCAGCTCGACCTGGTGCACACGGAGCTTGTGAAGAAGCTCGTCTTTTTCAGTGGGTTGCTGTTTGCGCAAGGCCTGAATGTTGCGCCCGGCCTTCTGTTCTGCTCGCCCGCGAAGTTTCCGTAGCGGCTCTGACGACCTATCAACGTTCCCCATTGCCTGTCGTCCTTCATTCCTTTGACAGTTCTGGCTGATTCGCTCTGCCTTGCCCCGACTTAGTGATTCGTGTGACGTACGATGTGGAGATTTGGCTGGTATGGTTCCGTTGACGGACGTACTCTCGCCGACATCCATGTCCTACATCAATTGCGTCCCTTCAGAGTAACAGGCCATTCAAGATAGTGCAGGGCCCCGGGGCAAACATCGAAATCAAAATGGCTATCTCTGGAATTCACAAGCCCCTATGTGTTACATAGAGGTTTCGATTCCACAAGTCAAGCTTTTTCCGGAATGGTCCGAACCACAAAGCCGCGCGCGACCCTGAAGTCATGTTAACTCACTTATTCATAGAACCTTACGACACGTATCATGAGAGCGAGTGAGTCGGGTA
>JARRQQ010000557.1:0-3596 GCA_037381725.1 Sedimentisphaerales bacterium | reverse complement strand
CTTGGCGCGGCCCGCCTCCTGGGTGTTCCCCCGTCGTGGAAGGGCATCAATGTCTGGGGCGGCGTTAAGCCGCTTTCCAGCCAGTCGCCCACACTCGGAAAAACCAGCAACGGCGTCATTGCCGTAGGCGGCGTCATTTATCTCTATGTCTGCCAAGAGGGCGTCTGGACAAACAACAGCCTCTGGAAATCCGGCGATCTCGGCATGACCTGGCGGAACCTGGGCCAGATTTTCAAAGAGCCGGGCAGTGCTTTTGCCGACCCGGGCATCGTACAGTTCGGGCCCGATTACCGCGGGGCGAGGGACCAGTATATCTACGGGTATGACGAACACTTCTTTGCGGACGGGCTCGCGCTCTTTAGGGTAGACAAGTCCAGGCTGGCAAACCGGGCCCGCTATGAGTTCTTTGCCGGCTTTGACGGAAAGGGCAACCCCCTCTGGAGCACGGATATCAGCCGGAAACGTCGGGTATTCATTGATCCCAAGGGGACCGAATGGGGCGTCACGTGTACGTACCACCCGTACCTGAAACGTTACCTCCTTGCCGTGCGCCATAACGGCGACAGCGGCGACTGGGGACTCTTTGACGCGCCCGAACCTTGGGGCCCCTGGACGACCGTCGGTTACGGAAGCGATTTTCCGGACTGGACGGGGTCGAAGGACCCGAATGGTGCGAGCAAGGGGCGACCCGCATACATACACAATTTCCCCCAGAAATGGATGAGCACGGAC
Organism: Sedimentisphaerales bacterium; assembly: GCA_037381725.1. Classification (GTDB taxonomy): domain Bacteria; phylum Planctomycetota; class Phycisphaerae; order Sedimentisphaerales; family Anaerobacaceae; genus JAFGTG01. The sequence goes on along the minus strand of JARRQQ010000557.1, from coordinate 2,864 downwards.
GGGACCACGCTCTGGCACTGTTCCGATCGCGGCGACCAGTTCAACATCATGAAGGCCACGCTGACCCTACCCGGCCCGCCGGACAAGATCCCGTCTAATGCAACTTCCAAAATGGCAAAATAAGAGGGACCGCCGTTCGTCGCTGCGTTCCTCGCAATGACAAAAAATGCGTTCCTATGTCATTGCGAGCGATTCGGAGAATCGCGCGGCAATCTCAAATGTTACGGTGGGACTTTTTCAACAGCCCCACAGCCAACCATTTCTAATAGTTGTAGTAGCTGGCTGTCCCCAGTTTTCCTGTAGTTTTCCGCTTAACGGGCTACCAGCAGCACTCATAGGGCTGGCAAACGCCATCTTTGCCCACGCGGATTACCCCTGAGGCCATTCTGGATTACTCCGTCCTTCTCTTTGTGTTTTGCCGATTGTCTTTGCTCCGGGCCGGGGCAAGGGGTAGAATATCCTCCAGAGCAGGTGAGTGTGCGATTGATGGACCGACCTAAAGAAGCGAATTTATGGGAAGAACAATTGCACTAAGAGAAGGAAACGTAAATTTATTTGTTAAGGGCTGAACCTAGCACTAGCGCTTCCCTTCACCACTGCTAGTTGGTGGTGTTTGAGATAAGCTGACCTGCCTTCTTCGAATTTTCTCTACGGCCTCGATGGCCATCCTGCTTATGCCTTCTTCACCTTTGGCTCGTTGTGAACGTTCGAGAATGAGGAGGGGTTCAATGGCTGATTCATCTCCATGCTGACTTAGCCCCCATATTGCAGCACCGAGACACGCTTTATCCTGCAGACGGTCGACCAGAAGTGTGTTGAGCTTTTCTTTTCCGACTATATCAGGCCCAAGCCTTGCTAATCCCCTTAAAGAACGCTCGCGTACCAAACCGTTTCCGTCATAGAGATTTCTTAAGAATACATCTTTGGCCCGTGCATCAGCCGACCGCAATAGCACATGAATAATATTTTCCTTTGGAATATCATCCTGAGTGTCTAACAGCTCAAGCAAAGGCTCAACCACCTCCGGTCCCATTTTGCACAAGGCACGCACGATAAGCGTTGGTTTGCCTCCAGCGATATAGGACTTCCTCATGTACGGTGTAAATTCCGGCAAAGCTTTTGGCCCCAATGCAGCTAGCCCATTAACAAGCTGTTCATAACAAAGGTCGTTAAATTCTCGATCCTGCTTGCTCCAGTAGTATCCATGTTCAACCAGCTTTCCAATAATCTCAGCACGTTTCTGCTCGATCTCCGGCAGTGACGAAGCCAAAGGCCGACCAGAGTGTTTCCCGTAGACCTTCGCCAATTCCTCGTCCGACATCGATGAGAGATATTCTCTCGAACGCTGCTTCATCTCTTCCCACAAGTTGTCTGCTCGCTGAAAGACTTCTGAAATCCGCTCCGGCACAGCATCAACTGACGATTCAAATTCCAAAGGAGGTGGCTCAGCGCCGAGCGATGGTGCAGCCGACATGCCAGCTTGTTTTTCTTGAATTTTCTTTATGGCTTCTTTTGCAGACCTGCGCACGGGATATGAGTCCTCTGAATGCTGATAAGGGTCGGTCTCGGCAAGGTGCTGCAGCGCAGGTAGTGCGTTGGGATCGCCGATATTACCCAGGGCAAACGCCGCGAGATGACGCGTCGACCAGTTGTTGTGGGCCAGTAATTCAATTAACCTGGGAGATAGACGGTTATCCCCGATGCACCCGAGACACCCAATGAGCGCGACTTGAGGGTTAGGAGAATATAACAACGGAGCCAACTGCTGCTGAAGTTCCAGCTTTTCCTGAGGCGACCACGCCTGCCCGGTTTCAGGAGGAAGACCGGCGATTGAAGAAATTGCATCATAGCAGGTTCTCATTAGCTCTTCGAACTTTCTCAATTCCTTTACCTGAAGATTCCTGCGCACCGCGCGCTTGAATCGGTTAATGTTCTCCAACGGCACTTTTCGATGACTGGCAGCAATGAGGATCATGTCTGCATTTAAGGTCGCTGTCGCTATCTTCTCTGCCAGGTGCTCAAGGTCAACGTCCGCTGAGAATGCTGATTCCCCATCCCGTGAAACAATCAGATTTGACGTCCAGATTGTTTCAACGACCGCAAGTTCGGCGTCGAATACTTTTTGCATCACCTCCGGTAGAACAACCCGCCGGGACGAATTATCGGGTGATATCATCATAGTCCAGTAAAGGGTCATTCTTATTCGATGGAGGATATCAGGATTCTTTTCCTCCTTGATCCGTTCCATGAGAAACAGCGCGGTTCTCTCATCAGGATATTGGTCGAGCTGAGTGACTGCAATCTTACGAATCCCGGCGTGAGGACATTGAGCGGCTGCAATCAGCTCTTCGCGGGAAAGTGCTTTTGAGTAATGCTCACGAGAAACTTCGGTGACTGGTTTACCGGCACGACTAAGGATAGCGTTAATGGCCAGCCGGGCCTCGTAGGCATACATGCGAAGGCCATCAGTATTGCTGACATCATGATTCCTGACGGTATCAAATTGCTCGATAACGCGTAGTGGTTCAATCGCCCTTTCATCTCCGTATTGTTTTAGTCCCGGGATCGATGGGTAGGGGGCACCGTCTTTGAGGCCGGAAACCAAAATCGCGACAAGTTTATCCTGTCCGACTACCTCGGGCCCTAACCTCATCAGCCCGCCCATTGCATATTCACGGACGAAGCGAGACTTATCATCAAGAGCACGCAGCAGGACATCTTTGGCCCGAGGATCGGCTTGGCGGCTTAAAACACCGGCGACTTTTTCTCTTATAAATGTGCTTTCATCATCCATAAGAGCGATAAGAGGCTCAACAACACCCGGCCCCATCTTTAATAGTGCTTTCTCCCATAGCCATAGGCGC
>JARRQQ010000556.1:0-5698 GCA_037381725.1 Sedimentisphaerales bacterium | reverse complement strand
TTTCGTTATGAACGATCCGCAGCCCCTGCCAGTTGGCGAACTTGTCGAAGACGGGCGCCTTGACGTCGGGCCAGGTCACGCGCATCCGGTCCATCGGAGCCGGGTCGTAGGGCGATATGTGATGGGCGCTGTAATCCGCCCAGTATCTGTCGAGAACCTTGCGTTTTTGCTCATCGGTGGACAGCCCTTGGTAGCGAAACACATTGCCCGGCGAGAAGCCGAAGGCGGTCGTGCAGGTCATCTGCTCGGGCAGTGCAAAATCATACACCTCGACCTGGATCGCAACTTGGCCCTGATACCCTCGCGCCTGGAGGTCGATGTAGCCTGTGTAGACTCCCGCCGGGGCGTTGCGCGGAGTTTTGACGCGCACCCAAAACGGCCGATTCTTGCCCGCCTCCAGGTCGACAGGCCCTTTCAGTGGCGGCAGCGGGTCAGGCCACAGACCGGTTGTCGTGCTCTTGTCCGTCGCCCTCTCAACGTTGACATACCTGACCTCAAGAATCTCGATATCCTCAGCCGGGATGATCGCCCCGCCCGGCCCCGTTAACTCCCCAGCGCGCAAAGTCAAACCGTTTAGCGGTTTCGTCGGCAGAAGAACCAACTGCGCCGCCTCGGCTTCGTTGCGCGCGGCCCGTATCACAAGAGCTTCCCCTCGCGTCTCGGGCAGCGGCTTATTGAGACTTATCTTCCACCCCGACGAAGCCCACCACAGCCCCACCTCACCGGTGGATCCGGCAAGCCGCTCGCCGTACGCGGCGTTAAAATAACCACTGGTTTGGGCCAACCCTACCTGGCTGGTCAATAACAGAGCTACGAAGTAAAAGGCTTTTCTCAACATGGGACATCACCTTTCAACCATTTATATTGAGTTTCGTTCGGCCGATACCGGATTGTCCAAAAGAAAGCCCGTCGCGTCAAGAGCTTCCTAATATCGTTGACGCCCGTGCGCGAAACGCCTAAAATAGAGGCTCAAAGTGTGCGTGAGACGTGCGTCGCCTTGCTTGTGGATCGTCGGGTTGGACCTTGAAAGTGAAAAAGAATCTGGAACAGATTGCCTCGGAAGATGGGCGGTACAACGCTGCGGGGGTGAAGTTCGTCTATGAGGGGCTTGGCTATACGGCTAAGAACGTGGCCGCCGAGCCAAAGCACGTCAGCGGCGAGACGCTCTGCCAGGGTCTGAAAAAACTGGCGATCGAAAAGTGGGGCCGGCTGGCCATGCTGGTCCTCAATTCCTGGGGCATCAAGTCGACGAGCGATTTCGGCCAGATCGTTTGGCTGATGATCCACAACGAGTGGATGAGCGCGCAGCCCACCGACTCGATAGAAGACTTCGACAACGTCTACGATTTCAAAACCGTCTTCAAGAAAAGGTTCAAGTTTTGAGATTTTCGATTTCCGATTTCAAATCGACAACCGGCAATCGGCAATCAGAAATGCATTTGGGCACTTTCTAATCAACTTCTGCCGCCGGGGAGGACGGTTACGGTGACGTCCTGCTTGGTGAACTTGGTCCGGTCAACCACGTTGAGGGTGAAGACGTATGCGCCGGGCTCGGTCAGGCCCGTGACTTCCGTGTTGGCCGAGCTTTGAGCCGAAAACACGGGCGACGTGCGGGCCGGCTTGCTCTTGACCGACCACCACCGAGGGATTCGGCGGATAAACGGGCACGGTCAGCTCCCGCACGACGGTGTGCGTCGGGTCGCTTACTTCAACCGTAAAGACGTAGTCCCCCGCAACGGTCAGGCCCGTCACTTGGCAATTCGTCGTCGTCGGAGCGGCCAGCGACGCGGACGCGCCGACGGGTTGGCTGGTTACCGTCCAGCGGTAGGAAAGCGGGTCGCCTTCCAGATCGAGCCCGGCGCAACGCAACTGTGTGCTGTTAGTCGGCAGCGTGACCATCACGGGCAGGCGGTTGTGGACGTCGAGTACATAGGGTGGTTGATTGTCCGCGAAGACGTTGAACGCTACGTCACGAGTCACGACGTTCAGACCGTCACTGATTGCGACGGTAAAGACGTATTCGCCCGCCACGGTCAGGTCCGTCGCAGCGGTCGTCGCGGAATTCGGACTGCTCAGCGACACATTCGCACCGTGTCGTGGGCGCGGCTCGGCCGGGTCCCGATTGAGTCAGGTAGTCCGGACTCGCCTTGAAGTCGGTCACGGCTGGCGGCAGATTCGCCTCGGGATGTGGATAGATGGTCATCACGCAATTCGAGGGTACGCTGACGCTCAGAAAGCCGATGTCTCCGCCACCCCGCGGTGCAGTAGCGGTCTGCAAACCCATCTCCTGGTAAACGCCGCCGCCAACGGATTGGCAGACGCCGTATGTTCCGACCGGCAGGTTGCTGATATTCACCGTCCGCGAGCCGGAACCGTTAATCAGGACCACCGTCGTCTGCCCCTCGTGGGTGAAAGCCAGAACGCGCAGGCCGGAGTCGTCACTGCCCGCCTCGATGCGGACGGCGCCGGGACGTACGTAATGCATCACCTGACGAAAATTCCAATACTGGCGGATTCGGCTGAACGACGTATTATTGGGGTTCCACTCGAAACACTGCCCAATCCCATAAATCTCCCAATAGGAGACCCCGCCGAGAACCAGGTCGTCGTAGAAATAATTCATATTCAAGTTCATGTACTCGGTCTGAGCGGTGGGCAGGTCCAGCGACGTGCCCAGGTCGCGTATGTAGCTCCTGTACGGGTCGTTCGTTCCGTAGAGGTGGTAGCTCAGGCAGCCGACGTATGGCCAAACGTCCTCGTCCCCCATGACGTTTTGGATATAGCTGTTCCAGGCCGCCCGGGCGTTGACAGATTCGGGGAACTCGATCCTGGTGGAAAGGCCCGCCGCTTCCAGCCTGGGCCCTAAGGTCTTTATCATCTGGGCCACGACCGAAGCGTCGAACGGATTGTTGTTGCCCGCCTCGTTCAGGATGCAGTAGAAATCGGCCTCGATGCCGAAGGTGTTCTTGAGATTCAAGAGGTAGGAAAGGGCGAACTCGGCGTATTCGCCGGGATTGTTGAGCAGCCATACCGGCGCCGCGCCGCTGCTGCCCCCGTTGAAAAGAGACGGGCTGACGTAGAGATTGAAGGGGTCGCCGTTGGCTTCGACCGCCTCCTTGAAGGGAACGATCATCTCCGCGATTCGTTCGTCGGCGGCAGCCGTATTGAAAGCGGACCAGTTGGTGGTCAGCGGGTCCCAGTCGTCGTTGAGCCATTCCCAGGCCCTGGCGTCGGCGCCGTTGCCACTCGGAAGCTCCAGGCGCAGGCGAGTCAGCCCCAGCTCGTTGACCGCGTCGCGGATAAGGGCCTCGCGCAGTGATTGCGAAACCCAGGGCGGACTCCAGGAAGCGGCGCCCCAGCCCAAGATCGTTTGGTACTGAACCGCAGGGTCCAGCGTGACCTCCACAGCCGATGCTGACGCCCCGCATAATACGATTGTCGAAATGGTCAAGGCGGCGAGGTGTTTTCTCTGGATGATTCGTGCTTTCATCTTCTTGCTCACTCCAAAAGAAGCAACGGTCTGAGTGCCTAAAATGAGCTAAAGTGAACTAAAGTCCCTAAAGCAGGTCGGGACCGCCTTCCACTTTAGGCACTTTCAACTTTAGTCACTTTAGTCACTATCATACCCTATTTCAACGTGAGGGCATAGGCCTGGTCGCATCGGCTGGACATGTGCTCTGGCGTGTATTCCACGAAGCCGTAGTTTTTGTACAGCGCGATCGCCTCTTTCAAAACCGAGGCGGTCTCCAGGACCATTTTCTCGAATCCGAGCTGTCGCGCTCGCGCCAGGGCGTCCTCCAGCAAGAGCTTGCCCAGCCCTTTGCCTCGGTGGGCTTTGTGCAGGTACATTTTGCGAAGCTCGCACGTTTGATCGTCGAGCGGGTAAAGTCCGTACGCCCCGACGACCGAGCCGTCTTCTTCTTCAAGCACGAGAAACGTCCCGTCTCGCTTGAAATAGGACGATTCGATATCCGCGAGGTCCGCATCCGTGGCCGCCGGGTCCGGCTTCAAGCCGTACTCTTGCAGAACACCAAAGACCAGCGAAGCTATCCTCTCGCCATCCCTATTGTCTGCAAACCTTAGCCGCGGCCACGATTCTTTCGCTACATCGCTATTCATTTCCAAAGATCTCTTGTTGAAGGTCGGCGTGAAAAGTCCCCTCGAAGACGCCTTCCACTTCGCCGGTCAGTGACACTTCTTGGTTCTCGCCGAGTTCTACACACAAGGTTCCGCCCGGCATTTTCACGTTCACTTGGCGATCCACCAGCCCTAACCGGTGAGCCGCTCCGGCCGCGGCGCACGAGCTGCTCCCGGAGGCCAACGTGTAGCCGGCGCCCCTTTCCCAAATTCTGATTTCAATGTTGGCCCTGTCCAGAACCTTCAAGAGCTGCACGTTGATGCGGTTCGGAAACAAGCCGTGATTCTCAACGAGAGGTCCCAATTCTCTGGCCTTTCCCTCGCTGACGTCCTCCATCGGAATGACGCAATGAGGATTGCCGATGGATAGGCAGGTCACTCGGTACTTCGTTCCATTTACGTTCAGCGCCTCATTCACGACGTCTCTTTCGTCGCCGCGAACCGGTATCTCCGTGCTGCGGAACGTGATTGTTCCCATCTTGACCTTAATCAGATTCCCTGAGCAGTCCGTAATATCCGCCTCGACAAGTCCGCCCAACGTCTCGATAGAGAAATGCGTTTGCCCGGCGACTTTGTTCTCGTACAGATACCTGGCGAATATTCTCAATCCGTTTCCGCTCTTTTCCGCCTCACTACCGTCCGGATTGAATATCCTCACTCCCAGATTCTCACCCCCTTTGAGCGGCCCGTACAAAATGCCGTCGGCTCCGATTCCGAAATTCCTGTCGCAAATCCGGCGAACCGTATCCGGCGTCAGATCAGCGTCGTAAACGCTCGGATCGATAACCAGGTAATCGTTTCCCAAGCCATGATATTTCCAAAAGTGTGCTTCCATAATTTCCTGTTTTCTTGCCGTCTGCGCAGAATTCGGTATACTCATTCCATTGTGAAGCCGACGTAGTTGTTTCTTAAGTATAGGAAAATCATGCTGCGTTCGCGTCCAAAATCTTCAAGGCGAATGGCTGTTTCGCCTTCCCGCCACTCTCAAGCGGCCGCACGACAGCCGCGCCGGGGTCTGGGACGGTCTTTACAGGATGTTATCTTTTTTGTACCGTTCTTTCTTTATTTCTGGCTTTATGTCAATCCGCGCCTCATCTATCACGGGGCCGGAATTATTGCGAATTTCCCGGTCTTCTACAAAGACTGGTCTTTCTTCCTGCCCTTTCTATCATACCCGGGCGGACCTGTCGAATACCTGTCGGCTTTCCTTTCGCAACTGTTCTACTATCCTTGGGCGGGCGCCTTGGTCATCACCGTCCAGGCCTGGCTGATTAGCCTGTGTATCGACTTCGTATTGAGGACCGCAAACTTGCTGCGAATACGCGTGATTCGTTTTCTGGCTCCGATTCTCTTGCTCATTCTCTACACGCGGTACACCTATCATTTTCCGACAACGCTGGCCTTCCTGGCTGCCGTGCTGACGACATGTCTCTACCTGAAAGTCACTCTATCACACGCTGAGGTGTTTCGTTACGTGAGCGTTTTTTGGGTTCTATCCATCGCGGTCTATTATCTTGCCGGCGGAGCCTTCCTGCTCTTTGCCTTGGTCTGCGCCATTTAC
>JARRQQ010000555.1:0-6644 GCA_037381725.1 Sedimentisphaerales bacterium | reverse complement strand
CGTTTGAGTAAGCAATGAGAGGATTCCTTAATTCGCGTCAGCAAAATCCGGATGCCCGCAAAACAAGGGGGCAGGCTCATGGGCCTGCCCCTGGGTTTGATATTCGATATCCGTCCGGCTATCGGCGAGACGGATTGTTTCTCTTGGTTACACCTGATAGACGGGCAACTGGGCTCTGAGCAGCTCGTAGATGGCCCTGCCGTCTTTGATGGCCTGGGCCGATGTGCTGCGGTAGAGCTTTTGGAGATCGTCAAAGTCCATTGTCTTGAGGTCCGCGAGGCTCTTCTTGTTATCCTTGGCATTGGCCTCGATGAATTTGGCCATCGTATCGCTGGCGATGTCGCGGAGGAGCTGCCAGAGCTCCCTTCCCTCGCCGGCCGCAACGGCGCGACCCAGCGCCAGTGACATAGACAGGATGGCGTTCATGCCGAGGATGCCTTTTCTCTGCATCGTGTGAATCTTCTCCTCGGCCGGCGCGCCCTTGGAAATCCGCTTCGCCAAGGTTGCTTGCTCCAACTCCAGGTTCAACAGTTGCTGGTCGATCTGAAGGACGCTGCCAAGATTGGCCAGTTTCTTACCGATAAAGGCCTTGGCCAGAACGGTCTCGATATGCTTGACGGCGTCCATACAACCCTTGCCGTCGTAACGCCTGGTTTTCCTCCAGAGCGCCGTGAGCTTGTCGTCGTTCTTGGCCCGGACGTCTTCGGTCTTCACGTCCTTCTTGAACCGGAACGTTCCGTCGCCGGCGTCCTTGAACAGGTCGGCGTACTTCTTCACGGTATCCGAAGGCTCGATGATACTGTCCACGTAGTGGATCGCCTCGTCCTCGCCGGCGCTGGTACCAAGAGGCGTCGAGCCTTTGAAGCGGACGATTCCGGTCTTGCCCAAGAAGATGGTGGCCGCCGCAGAAGGGATACCCGCGTTGGTTGCCTCTTCGGTGCCGCTGACGGCCTCGATCGCGAGCATTCTCATCATCAGAGCCGCGATATCCAACTCAGCCGCATCGGGCATGATGGAAACATCCTCTTTGCCCGTGAGTATACGAACGAGTTCCTTGACGGTTTCTTCGACTTCTTTGCGCTCGGCGTCGGTGGTTTCTCTCTGAGAGGCTTTGGCCAGGGCGATAATTTCCATGACCCGGCCATACTTCTGGAGCCGCTCGGTGTTGGCGCCGCCGCCGCATTTGACGCCCAAGGCGTTCATCGCCGTACCGATTTCCGCCTCGAACGGGTCGTTCGGCGACTTGGATCGGTGTGAGACAACCAGTTCCGCGCCGTAGGCCAGGGAGGTCAGCATGGCCAGCACCGTCTCGGTCAGGGTACCGATCTGGTTGGCCTTGATGAGGGAGGCGTTGATCTCGCCGTTCTTGGCGCAGGCCTCGATGTTCGAGTCCTTGGTCGTGACGAGGTCGTCGCCGATGATGAACAGCTTATCCCCCAGCTCTTTCATCAGGTTTTGCCAGCCCTCGTGGTCCCGCTCGCCGAAGCCGTCCTCAATCGAGAGGACCGGGATGCCCTCTTCCAGGGCCTGTTTGAAGAGGTCCAGAATCTGATCGCGGCTCATCTCGACCTTGCTCTTATCGCGCCAGAAACGATACATACCGATGGAATCGGGCTCGCCTCGCTCTATACGGTAAGCGTTCTCCAGTTCTGAGCAAGCGGGATCCAGGGCGATGGCGACGTCCACGCCCGGAACGTATTCGCAATCCAGGATGGCCTGCTTCATCATCCGCCACATTCTCTGCTCGGGAACCTGGTCCTGCGGCTCCTTGTCTACGTAAGGTGCGATACCGCCTTCGAGACCGACGCCCATGACTTTGGCGCCCGGAGCGGCTTCCATAATCTCCTTGAGCCGGTACTGGAGCTTAACCGTCATTTCCTGGGCGTCTTCATACGTCTTGGGCGAGAGCGGCATGAACATACTCTCCTGCATGGAGATATTGCTCTCGGGATACTCTTTCTCGGTGTGCCGGCCACCCATCGCACAGTTCCTGAACTGCCACGGGGTCGCGACCTTGCTGCCGTCCTTGAGCGTGACCGACTGGATGCGGGTGGTCAGTAGTCTCTGCTTGACCTGGCCGACCTGGACGATCCAGCTTTCCTTCGAGGCGGCTGCAGCCGCACGAGCCGCCTGCTCAGCAGCAACTTTTTCTCGCGTGCGGTATTCTCTGAGCTTGCCCGGATCGGCCAGCAATCGGTCGAGAAGACCTACACACCCGGGGGCCAGGAAGAAGCGGCCGATGTAGATAGGCCAATCCACGCCCACGCCCAGTCCGATGGCGATGCAGATCACGGCAATCGGCAGGCAAATTGTGGACAAGTAGCCGCTCCAAACGGGTGCGGCAGCCGCTACAGCCAGATTGTACGGCGCGTCCGGGGCGAAGTTGCCGTTTTCCTTTTTGACGCCATAAAACTTGCCCCATGGAATAAACAGGAGCATCTGGACGTACAAACCGAATGCCCCGCCGCCGCCCTTAAGGACAGTGTCGGCCTTTTCCTGTGAGTCCTTATTCAAGGCGGTCAGCTTCGCAGCCGTCAGGAAGTGCCCCATCTCGTGGATCGCAATGCTGATATGCCACGACAGATATAGAATGATCAGGGAGATATACACTTCGTAATTCCAGGGCGCGAAGATGAATTGCAGCACAGCGGACTTGATGTGCTCGGCCCCAGGGCCGGCCTGCTTTGCAAGTTCCGCCGCGGGCAGGCTAAGGATCGAGGAAATAAATGCCGCATGGAATGAAACCAGCTTATGGTTCGCTATGACCCATCCGCGTTCCAAACACATCTTCTCCTGCACTGCGGAGAACGCTCGCGCCATCTTCCCGCGATCTCCTGCTTTAGGTTCTAATTTTTGAGTTTCGGTTTTGGCTTCGACCATTCCAAATCTCCTGTTCCAATCAATTTTCCAACAGTTTGTCGTTCTTTCTACGTGATTCGTCACAATGACTCGCGAATCGCCCCTTCAACGGCGATCCGGCCGGCCGGCCTGCGCCAAGCCTGGCAAGATTACCGTTTTCTTCCGGCTCCGTCAAGACGCAGTCCAAAGAAATTCTCATAAGTAATCACAAAGGCCGCAGCCGCCGCCAGGAGGCTCAAGACAACGGCCACGCACAATAGGGCATAGGTCAATCCCATGTTTCATTTCGCAAAAGCAATGTGGCTGTTCATTGCGAGCCATTTTTCCTCGATGTACCTTTCCGCCTTCTCCTGATTCAGCAGTCCGACGACCCTGTGGGTCCCGGGTTCGACGACGGGGATTTCCCGCAAACGATCCTTGGCCATCATATCCAAAGCATCCGCCAGAGAGGACGCCGGCTGTGGAACGGCTTCGAGCGAAGAGCACACGTCGCCGGCAATCAGCCATTCCAGGGCGTGATGACTCAGCAAAAGGGGGCGCAGGTCCTCCAGCCGGACAACGCCCACAAGGACGCCGTGCGTATCCACAATCGGACAGGTGATGAAATTACTTTCCGTGAACACGTGGAAGACGTGCGTCAGCGTGTCTCCTCTTCAGTCACAGATTCCGGCTCGGCGGACGGCACAGGAAGTCTTCCGGCCTCTTTCAGGACCCGGTTGCCGACGAACGAGATGGCCCATGCTCCGACGGGCGCCGTCAAAAGGATACTCAGCACCGCGACGGCGAGGATGACCTGACCAGGCCCGGTATTCATCCCAGCCGCCTGCATCGCGATCAGAGGCGCGCCTCCGATAGCGGCTTGAACGGTAGCCTTGGGAATATAGGAGATGACGATGAAGATTCTCTCCGCCGACGTAAAGGGACTACGGAGCAGACAGAGGTAGGTCCCGGCACTGCGGGCGACCAGGCCCAGCCCTACTAGCGCGCTGCCCGCCAGCCCCGCCTGCCAGGCGACATGAATATCCACCTGCGCTCCAACTAGCGTAAACAGGAGAATTTCTGCGAAGATCCAGAGCTTGGCAAGCTTGGCGGATATCTCGTGTGCCATGTACTCATTCTTCTCAAGCACGATCGCTCCCATCGCCATGACCGCCAAGAGCGGGGCGAAGGGTACGAAGCGTTCCAGTTCAGGCCCAACGGCAACGAGCACGATAGACAGGCCGAGGACGACAAGCAGGCGCTTGGTGGCTCGGGGGTTCCACAGGTCGAAGAGCCGATACAGAACGAGCCCGATGAGCAGACCGGCCACGATCCCCGACACGATGGAAATGGGAATGCCCGCCAGCTTCCAGGCAATATTGACCTTGTTCCCAATGTAGAAGCCCACCAGGACGCTGTACATGACGATCACAAAAACGTCGTCGATGGACGAGGCCGCCAGCACCAGCGTGGGGATTCCTTCGTCCGTGCCCTTTTTTCGATCCATGAAGTCGATCATCAAGGGCACGACCACGGCGGGTGAAACCGCCCCGAGGATCGTCCCGAGGATCGCCGATTCCATGTAGCTCAGGCCGAGCAGCCACGGACCCAGCAGCGTAATGGACGTCGCTTCAAAAATAGCCGGAATGCACGACAAGAGTAACGCCTGCAAACCGACGCGGCGCAACGTGTCCTTGCTGAGCTCGAACCCGGCTCGAAGCAAGATCACCACCAGGGCGATCATGCGCAAATCGCCCGATACCGACAGAAGACTCGGCTTCAGGAGACCCAACAAGAAAGGGCCTATCAGGATGCCGACGCACAGCATACCGACGAGGCCGGGTATCCGAATCTTGCGGAATACGTAGTCGATCACCAGACTCAACAGAATCAGTTCAGCCAGACTTAGAGCCATATGGACCTTTCCTCGTAACTCCCGGGTATGACCGCAGTCGGAGGGACAGCTTCGCCAAGCAAGGCACTCATAAACAAACTCCTACCAAAATAGGGTATTTTAGTAGGAGTCGTCAGCCTCTTTCAGCGGTTATAGGGGGAACTCCATCCCCAAATCGTCGAGTAGTCGTTAAGTCTAAGTCGAAACTCGCACTTTTTACAGAAAATTCTTAAAATTTTGCACCAAATATTATATTTAGGAGCCGTAGCTGACCAAGAAGCAGAACTCTCACAACGGATTTACAGGAAACGGGTATGGAACAGGAATACGACAACATTGAAGACGAGATCAGCGATCTGAGGCAGTCGCTGGAGCATTTCGAGCGGGAGAAGGAGCGGGTCCGCGCGATCATCGGCAAAATCGGGGGCGTGCCGCAATTCCGCACGAGGCTCACCAACGCCGTGTTCATCGTCGCCATCCTGGTGGCCGCAGTCGTTTCGGTGGTCGGAGGCGAAAAATGGCGGCTGCTCATGGTCGAGCTGACAACCGTGATGCTCTCAGTGAAGATCATCTACATGATCCACATCCAGATGCGCGTCAATCATTTCAAGTTCTGGATACTCTCAGCTATTGAATGGAGGATCAATGAAATGATGGCCGAGATCAGACGCCTCAAGAAACAGTCAACGTAAAGATCCGAGCCTGGAATATTCGATCTTCGCAAGTCAATCGCAGTTTTCAGGCCGAAAATCGCAGTTTCTAAATCGTAAATCGAACTCAACTCGCCTCGGAGTTCTGCCGATAAAACAGCAAAGACTTTTCAGTTTTTAAGAAATAAGGAGATAGAAATGGGGATTCAGAATTGGTCTGAGGAGATTATTCTTGTAGACTTACCCCAGGAGCCGGAGATGGGTGATGAGCTCAACACGGTCACTGAGATGGTACGGGACAGAGGCAACTGTGAAGTGGTGATTGATTTTTCCGGCGTCGATATTATCACCTCGTCGAGCATCTCGAAGCTCCTGAAGCTGCGCAAGCTGCTGGCCGACTGTGGGCATCGGTTGATTTTCTGCAGCGTTGCGGCCGCTACCAGGGGTATCTTCACGGTGACCGGGCTCGACGGGATCTTTGAGTTTGCCGATGACAAGTTCGTGGCCCTGGCAAGTTTGCAGATGGTTGGCTGAACCAGTCCGGCGACTCCTCATTATGACAAAGCAGGCCTGACGGATATGGATCAAGAAACGCTGCAGCAAATCGAGCAGGTAACCGGCTATAACTTTTCCGACAGAAGCACCCTGATACAAGCGTTCACGCATTCCTCGGCGGTCGACGACCGCCTTCTGAGCAATGAAAGGCTCGAATTCCTCGGCGACGCCGTCCTGGCGCTGGTCATTTGCCAGGCCCTCTTCGAGCGGTTCCCCGAGTACCTCGAAGGGGACCTCACGAAGATCAAGAGCAAGCTCGTTTCCCGCGAGACCTGCGCCCAGATCTCCAGCGGCCTCGGCCTGCACAAGCTCCTGAAGGTCGGCAAGGGCATGATCTCCAGCCGGGCGCTGTCGCGCTCGCTGGCGGCCGGCGTGCTGGAAACGATCATCGCGGCGATCTACCTGGACGGAGGTTTCGAGGCCGGCCGCGAGTTCATCCTGAGAATCTACGGCCATCTGCTCGAGCAGGCCGACGCCCAGCAGGCCCAGGGCAACTTCAAGTCCGTCTTGCAACAGTACGCCCAGGAGCGCTTCAACGCGACGCCGTCTTACGTGCTGCTCGACGAAAAAGGACCCGACCACAACAAGTGTTTCGAGTTAGAGGTGGTGATCGCGGACCGCCGTTTCCAAAGCGCCTGGGGAACGAACAAAAAGGAGGCGGAGCAAAAAGCCGCCTTCAACGCCCTCCAGGAATTAGGCGTCCTCCA
>JARRQQ010000554.1:0-6607 GCA_037381725.1 Sedimentisphaerales bacterium | reverse complement strand
ATTCCAGCCAGGGATGGACCGCGATAGCAAGATTTGCCGCCAGCGTCCAGGGCGTCGTCGTCCATATCATAAAACAGACTGAAACTTTCTCAGCCTCGTCCTGCTCTACAAGGCCAAGCTCGACTAATCGCTCGATGCTTTCCTGTGCGACGGGGAAATTCACGAATATGCTCGGCGAGGCAATGTCCTTGTACTCCAGCTCAGCCTCGGCAAGTGCCGTCTCGCATCCGATGGACCAGTGAATCGGCTTTAGCTGCTTATAGACAAGTCCCTTATCAACCATCTCAGCGAAGACTTCCAGAATCCCGCTCTCGTACGACGGCTTGAACGTCAGGTACGGATTCTCGAAATCGCCGAACACGCCAAGCTCCTGGAACTGTTTGCTCTGAATCTTGACGTACTTGCTGGCGTATTTGTAGCAGAGCTTGCGGATGTCGCGTTTGGTCATCTCGCGAATCTTGTCACCAAGCTCCGTCACCACCTTCGATTCGATGGGCAGGCCGTGACAGTCCCAGCCTGGCACGTATGGCGCGTCGAAGCCGGCCATCGTTTTGTACTTGACGACGAAATCTTTCAGGACCTTGTTGATGACGTGGCCCATGTGAATGTCGCCGTTGGCGTAGGGCGGGCCGTCGTGCAGGATGTACCGTTCCGCACCGCTCCGTGCGGCCCTGATCTTCGAGTAAAGGTCCTCCTTCGCCCATTCTTTCCGCATCTGCGGCTCACGCTGCACCAGGTTGGCCTTCATCGAGAAGCCCGTCTTCGGCAGGTTCAGCGTATCGCGATAGCCTTTTTCTTTCTTATCCGACATCTAACAAGTCCTTACATTCGCCAAGTATAAACTGTGTAGCATAAGTCCACCAGTCCGGCCTGTCAAGCCGGACCGAATCATTTCCGTGCCCATACGTTCATCCTTCGGAACGTCTCGAAGCACGTGCCATCGGCTTGTTGCGTCCGGCCGATCATCCGTTGGACCACCGTATCTGGAAAACGCATCCTGTCCGGCTCAGCGAGATAATCTAAAAACGGAACCAGGCTCGGCTGGTCAATCCACTTTGTCATCGCTTCGGCGCTCTCGAAGTACCTGTCGGCGTTGGTACACCAAACCTTCTTTTCCTCGAACGGTATCTCGTCCAGCATGACCTCGTACTCCCGGACCGTCGGCATGTACCAGGGCCAGTCAAACTCACGGAAGGTCTCCGCAAGCTCCAGCTCGTGGATCAGCCCTTTGCCCCACGTTTTCTGATGGACGGACGCCTGCTTATACCTCTTACCGTCAAATTCGAATGTCATTTTACCAGTCCGTTATCGTGTAGTCTGTCGTGACAACAAAAAAGCCTTCCAGAGTACGCTGCTCTGGAAGGCTTCAAATACCTGATCGTGTCGCTTTCTCAGGGCAGCTTCATCTTCTCCGCAATAATCAGAATAATCGCTATGTCTATCGTTCTGCTCATCATATTTTCACCTTTATCATATTACTCGACCAATGTCAAGTCCGGGTTTACCGAATTCCGGCCGTTCATACTATTTGCAGCCGAGGACGGTCAGCCGATTTGCATTCTGATCGTACGGCGATCCATCCAAGCCGCCAAAGGTCTCTATCGACCTGAAGCCGCTCCCGCTCAGCATCTCGCATAGCTCGGCGGCGCAGTAGAGTCTCGGGCGTATAGTGTGCTCGTACTTCTTTCCATCTTTGAAGAGAATCCAGCGGGCTTCGATAAAATCCCAGTTCTTGCCCACTTTGCGCTCCTCCAAAAGGATAGCATCCTCCTCTTGCCGCCAGTCCCGTTCCTGGAATATCCTGGCAAGAACCTCTTTGCCCATCAGTTCCATGAGCAACTTGCCGCCGGGCTTGAGCGAGGCACAGATATTGTCCAATACAGCCACGTTCTCGCTCGGTTCCTCGAAGTATCCAAATGATGTGTACAAATTGATGACGGCATCGAACGAACCTGACCGGCGAAAAGTTCTTGCATCTTCATGTATGAACTCGATGTCCAATTGTTCCGTACTGGCTTTTCTCTTTGCCTCTTCGAGATAATGCGTCGTTCGGTCTACACTCGTGACCTCAAAGCCCCGCCGGGCCAGTTCCAGACTGTGCCGGCCGACGCCGCAGCACAAATCACAAACGTGCGCACCCGGCTCCAATTTCAGTCTGGCGATAGCATGTTCGACATCCTGCGACGCCGACGCGATCACCTTGCCGTTGAATATCAGGGGTCCGAACGTCTCCCAGAAACTATCCTGATCGTGCCACGGTGTGTCTGCTGTCTCTTTCATGATTGGCCCTTTCGAAAATGCACGAATCAATAAAAAAAGCCTTCCAAAGTGTGCGGCTCTGGAAGGCTTTTGAGTGTCCGATTGAATCGCTTTCTCAAAGCAGCTTGAGTTTCTCCTCGACAATAATATCCATCACCGGCAGCGCAATGGTAGCGCTCGGCGGCATAATCCGTCCGCTTCGAACCAACCCGGCTATTGGACGTTGACTTTTCTTACACATACGAAGAATCCACAATAAAACTGCTTTGACAATATCCTCTTATCAAAATCTTCGGCGATTGTCAAGCACGAGTTTAGAAAAACGCGAAAATAAGGATACCGGTTACGTCTACTGTGGGGCACGCCTCCGCCCGCTGGATCAGGCCTCGCTTGCAACCGGCGGCTTACCGAACCAGTGGATCAGGCCGCAGTGATCGCACATCAATGTCACCGCCGTTCGGTTCGCCCAGTCCAAGCCCAGGAACGTCATCCCCGTCGTGTTCAGCATGGCCTGGCCTTTGAGAAATCTCGTATGCCCGCAATGGCTGCACTCGAACGGCTTGCCGTCAATTTCGTATTCGCATGGTTCCTTGTTCGACATTGCGTGTCTAACCTCCCGAATGCGACTCCGGCAAGCGGAGGCGGTTCACCGGCGGTTTTCCGAACCAGAGAATATAGCCGCACTTTTCACACTGGAGCGTTCTTGCCGATTTGTCCAGGAAATCCAGACGCAGCAGTGTCATATCTTTCGTATTCAATTGTGCCTTGCTCGCACGGAACCGCGTCCGGCCGCACTGATGACACGACACGAGCTTGCCCCCGGCCACATACTCAAAGCCCCGGTCATTGATCACCCCGGCGGTGAGCTTGATGAGTCTTTTACAAAAGCCCATTCTGAATCTCTAAGAGCACATTACACATTCACCTACATTTTGACCTGCAGAACCAGACGGGTCAATGCAATTCAACGACCACTTTCACTAATCCTGATAATACCCAGACGGCGAGCGTTGGAACCGCCATACAGGTTGCCGCCAACCTCAGAAAACGACTGAAACCGAGATAGGAGCCGGCCAGGGAAAACACGAGAACCACCGTCAGGCACTTGGCGAACAACGCATATTCAGCCGACCACACGCTCACGGGATGGGGATTCGGCGGTAGCGTCTGACTCCCGGGCCCGAGAAATATGGCGAGGAACGCATTCCCATGGGAGATGCCGCCGGGCTGCGCAGCGAACGATAGCAAGACTCCGAAGAAAGCAGGAAGAAGGCAAAGCAGCCCATACGTGATATTTCGTTCATATCAGACCATTCGCAACGAGGCTGAATTGTCCTCATGATTTCTTATTATGCCAAATGCTTGTCCGAGTGCCACGTTCACGTACACTTTAATCCCCTCCGGAATCGCCAGGACGCGACATGAGGTCCGATTCCGTCGGTTCGTACTTCACCTTGACCGTGGCGAAGGCCGCCTCCAGCTCAGGATCAGATTTCGCGGCCATTTCTCCAGGCGTGTGATTATCGAAGTAGTCGGAAATGGTCTTCACGGCCGCATCAATCTCCTGCTCCGTACGCGGCAGCCAGGTGACTTTCTCCGGGATCTCCGTCGGCTGAATCTCGATGAGCTTCATTTGGCTGCCTCCGTGGCCAGGCATCGTGTAATTGAGCACCGGCTCAGCTCGACTCGTGCCTTCCTCGCGAACGGGCCAGGTGGACCAGCACATGTTGTGGTCGAAACGCAGAACCTCGTTCGGCAGAACGGCGCACCACTTCCAGTCGGGCTGGGGGCCGTTCGTCGTCTTTCCGCGAGGCTTCCAGAAGAAGTTGTGGTGGATGACGTGTCCCGGCCCCTGGGCGACCAGAGCGCAACTGTGCCCCGCAGTGAAATTGCCCACGACGGTCAGACGCTCAGGCTTGTGCCAGGCGTGTAGCGCGAAGCCCATGCCTTCGATGAAGGTGTTGCCGATCACGCGGATGTCCTGGCTCGTCGGCGGGGGGCCGCCGGAAAGGTAGATGGGATGCGCGAACCATCCCGCTCCCATGTGCACCAGGCGGTTGTCGCGGATAAGACAGTTCCGAGCCGTGTTGCCCGCCAGAAGTTGAAGCCCCTCGCCGAAGAAAGTGCAGCCGACGATTTGAACGCCTTCGCTGCCGAAAGCGACCATCCCGCCCTTGACGCGAATCTTGCCTGTTTCTTCCCGGCCGGAGGGTTGGCCGCCCGCCCAGAGCCCCTCGATGCGCGTAAAACGCGCGAAGCTCAGTCTCGGCTGCTTACCGCCAGGGGCCGCGAAGACGGCCCGGCCTTCACCGTCCTTTAGAAAACGAAAGACCGTTGGATGCTCGAAGTCGATCCCCTCCGGCTCGAATCTCAGACTTTCGACCTCATACAGCCCGGGCATAACAAAACACGTATCGCCCGACTTCATTTTCCCGATAGCCGTCTCCAACGTCCTGGCCGGCTCCTGGTGGCTCCCAGGCCCGGCGTCATCGCCCCTCAAAGCAGAGACGTACACTTGCCCGGCGCCCGCAGCCGCGGGTAAGAGCGTGAGCAGAACTATGAGCAATCGTTTCATCTTTCCGTTACCCATGCAATCTCCCAACGAAAAACGTACCGTACACCTTCAATTCCCACTGTGAAAAATCACAGCGATATGGCAAAATCCCAACCCATTTCAATCGCCAAACCATGTGGAAGAAGCGTTATTGACCGAGAGAAGTCCAAGCCTGTGTTTTCGATATAATCCTTTATTGCTGTTGAAAACGGACTTATCGCCGTCACAACGGATGTGAGCACCACCGGAGCGTCTTCTGTAAATTTCGGATCGCTGGCTGCGAAGCAGAATAGGGGATGCGAACAGACAAAATGCGTTCGACACACGACCGGCCTCACGGGATAGGCGATGCATGTGCCATTTAGCAGCAGAGGGCAGTAATGGTCGTAGTTGGAAAGATCCGTCTGCCGGCCGACGTTGGCCGACGGATATCTGCCCGGCCTGGAATTGTCCCATTCATGCCATTGTTGCGTTCGTATCCGAAGGTCGTCCATCTGGTCTACTGACAATTTCCGCCTGACATATTGCCCCAGGACGTGGGCCTCTGCACTATTCGTCAGGATATGAAACCGGCAACAGTAACAACAGCCCAATTTGCAGGTTGGAGTGATGCCCTCTTCGCTGCGCAGCCGATCCAGTCCGGATGCAGTCGCTTCATCCACTGAAAGATACACGCCGTTGACGAAATCCTCTTGCGGCGTAATTGCGATATCGGCTCCGAATTCCTCAGAGTCCGTGCCAAAATTCCTATTCTCGATCAAGTCCATCAATTTCCCTTTGAATAATACGGACAGTCAGCGGTCCCTGTGTACTGGCCACAGCCATTATTAGGTGGCTGTCCCTGGTTGTGCCTAAGGAACGTTGGCGGACGCCGGTGTCAGCGTAAAATCGCAGTTTGGATTAGGTCCTTTTTTTAGATTCTGGTAGGTGGAGGCAAAGACGTATCCTTCAGCGGAAATACGGACGTATCTGCCATAACAAGGCGACGTATCCAGGGCGACTGTAAATCGAGGAAGACTCACAGAATATCCGCCGTCCTGGTTCGTTTTCGTACTTTGGTCGTAGTCGATACTCTCAGAGTTTGGCAAACAATACTCAACTTTCGCCCCGGCTATCGGGTTGCCCTGCGTATCCGTTACCCTCCCGCTGACCGAAGCTCGAAAAGTGTGCGCCTCGAAAAGAGCGCCAATACGTATCGCGGCTACGACGAACAAGAGGAGAACGACAATCGCCAGGACTCTGAAGATGGTCTTGACACGCACAGCTACTCCTTTCGTATGGCGGCTCGGCACTTCCTGCAGGTCACGGCCTGCACGTTCTCTGTTGCGATACCCTCGACCTCCGCGCGGTGGGCCGCTTCACGATCGCGAGGATTGCACGCCACCATACCGTCCTGATCGAGAAAATGCAAGTCTCGTTTCTTACGCTGTCGCCGACGCCACGTCGTCATCAGAACATCCGCACGGGCGGAAGTCTGCCCATCCTATGAAACTCGATTTTTAATCATGTCGAACAGTTGTCCGAGCGTAGTATCCCTATTCATTGTGGTCTCTGTGAGATCGAAGCCGTACCTGCGTTCAACGTCAATAAAGAGGCATTCATATTCCAGTGCATCGGCCCACCATGAACAAGGGTAAAGAGATTTGTAGATGTCCATGATCTTGTCGTCCGGACTGAATTTGAGGCGTTTGTCGCTTTTGAACAGAAAGGCATCGACGAACAATTCAAGAAACTCGCGTATCGACTGTTTCGAGACATCCGGAAAGCGTCGCTTCCACAGCCGGCCCGTGCACG
>JARRQQ010000553.1:0-4960 GCA_037381725.1 Sedimentisphaerales bacterium | reverse complement strand
GTGGTCCACCCGGCTGGGGTGGCTGTGAAGAGCGGCCCCCTTGCAGGCACGGCGGTCGTCGAAGAAGAACCTCGGCAGCGTCAGGTGACTTACGTACAAATCTTAGAAGGGGCGGAATGTATTCCAGAATTCAGCGAACAGTGGGATGATTTATTCGCCCGCGCCGAAGAGACGTCGCCTTATCAGTCCCGTACCTGGGTCACGACGTTCATCGAACAAGAGCAACTGAAGGGTACCCCTCTGTTCGTCCTCGCCTGGCATGGCACCAGACTTGTGGCGTTGTGGGCTCTGGAAGTCCGCAAATTTCTGTTCTTGAAGATAGCGACCCCCATAGGGACAGGGTTGCCGTCCTACCTGGGGCTTTTGCTCGATACCCGCTTACCAGCCGTTGTCGAAGACGTGGCCGAGGCATTCAAGACAGAGAAAATCGTCGATCTCTTATGTATCGAAGATCTTTGGACCGCAGATGACGCCACAAACCTGTTTCTTTCCCACCTTGAAAAGAGACATTTTCTGCTCCGGCGGGTTCATCGCAATCCGTGCCCGTTCATTCGGCTCGGCTGCACTTATGAAGAGTATATGAAGAACACCAAGTCAGCCAAGTCCCGGCAAACGTTGCGCCGGAAAGAACGACGACTACGCCAAACACACCAAGTCAACATCGAACACTATGACGGCAATGAAATCACGGGTGAGGTTCTGAATCGAGTCGCCTTCATCCAGCAGGAAAGTTGGATGAAAAGGCGGGGGGCCGCCGTACTGGGGCAGCCTTTCTATCGAAGACTGTTGCTTGCCATGGCTCAGGCGGGGCTTGCCCGGGTCTGGCTAATGACCATTGATGGAGCCGATGCGGCGTATGTCCTTGCATTTGTCGCCCACGGGAGACTCTATTACGCCTGGACCTCGTTCAAATTAGAATACGCCACCTCGCTGTCGGTAGGGCAGTTACTGACGAACCGAACCATCCGAGATGCGTGCCGGGACGGTATCGTGTGGTACGATTTTGAGCACGGCGACGCTGCATACAAGCAATTCTGGAGTACAGATTCTCACGACGTCTATCGGGTGGCGCTGGGCCGGGGCGTCAGCGGGCACATCCTGACGATTGGCTATTTCAGCATGTGGCGATTGGCAAAAGTGAACCGGCTGCGCTCGTTTTGTCATCAAGTGAAAGAGGTGCTCCGGAAATTGAAATAAAGGACCGCGAGCCTCTGGAACAATAGAGTCTATCATTCATGATCTTGGATCGCGGCTACCGCCGAGGGGTGCCGTCACTTGGCGCAGCATCAACGAGTAGATGTGTTATAAAGCGTAAGGTTTGATTCTATCGCTGAATCAAGGATGCATGGAAGAGCGCAGGGCATGGGTCATGACGAGTACGCACACGGTCGTGTGCGACTGCGACCCGAATTACCCGCGTTTTGCCCGCGACCCGGGCGGCGGCGTCAAACGGATGTTGCGCATCTGGCTCGCGGAGGCGGGAGAGGGCCCGTCCCGTCTTCGTGCATATCTCGGCACCGTGACCTTCTGCTTCACGGGGCCATCCTTTCGGGAAATGTGCCGGCTGTTCCACCTCACGAGCAAAGCCGTCAGGGAGGCTGGGCATTCCGCCAAGGCATTGCGGAACGACCTGACCGTGCTGCTGCAAAAGTACATTCGCGAGGAATGCGGCTCGCTCAAATCCTCACTGCACGCCCCCTGAAGCTGTGCATCCACGTCCATTCAAGAAGCTCCTCGGACCCTCGTAGAATTTCATCCAAAGCCACGTAGTTTTACGGGTGACCTCAGTCAGAGCGAGGGCGTAGAAACTCCTAACGAAATCTACGGGCGTGCGTCACGCGGAACAAGGAATGTTCCTTCAAGAAAGGAGAGAATAGCGATGGCAAATCAAGCGACAATAACCGAAGTGAATGGCATCGATATCGGTGTCCTTCAAACCACCATTGGCAACATCAGACAGGATCCTGATCTGGCCAAATGCAGGTTCCATATTCGCAACAGATGGCTTAAGGGCAACCAAAACCGGACGACGATTACCAGTTTCTACGGCGCCAAGCAAGAAAACGAGCACCAACATTCTTTTGAGCTCGACGCCGACGAGCCGCCCATACTGGCGGGGAACGACCAGGCGCCGAATCCCGTCGAACATCTGCTGAATTCCTTGGCTGGCTGCGTGACGACGAGCATGGTGGCTCATGCCGCCGTGCGCGGTATTCACATCCACGAGTTGGAATCCGAGGTCGAGGGCGATATCGACCTGCGAGGCTTTTTGGGCATTGCGCCGGACGTTCCTAAAGGCTATACGGACATCCGGGTGAAGTTCAAGGTCAAAGCCGACACCGACGACATGGAACGTCTTAAGAGTCTGGCCGAATACTCACCCACCTTTAACACCTTGGTTAACGGCGCAAAAGTGGACATTCAGGTCGAGCCAAAATAGTCCGCGCAGGTTTGTTCTGTGCGCGGTGGGCATCGGCGCGCGGGCTGTGATACTTCGCGGCCCGTGCGCTGATGGGCGAGAGGTGTGTCGTCATTTCATGGATGGGATGAATAAACACGCGGCGTCGAGGGCCTGCGAAGCCGGACCACGCGCCGGGCTTGATTCGGCCCGCAAGCGGAAGAGCCAAGGATGTCCTTCTTTCTCAAGGCAGCGCAACCGAGTTAAAACTAGGAAGAGTAGGTACAATTATGGCTTTTGTACAAACCCAGACGCGTGCGGATAGCAAGGCTCCGTTATCCGAAGAGGTGATTTCACAATTCAAAAGGTCGCTGCGCGGCGATCTCATTCAAACCAGCGATCCGGAATACGACAAGGCGCGGACCGTATACAACGCGATGATCGACAAACATCCGGCGATGATCGCACGCTGCCGGGATATCGCGGACGTAATGGCCTGCGTTGATTTCGCACGGGAAAACGAGGTCCCGATCGCGGTGCGCGGGGGCGGCCATAGCGGTCCCGGTTTATCGCTGTGCGATGACGGACTGGTTATTGATCTTAGCCTCATGAAGGGGGTTCGCGTGGATTCGGCACGACGAATGGTGCGTGTCGGGGCCGGCTGCACCTGGGGCGACATCGATCACGCCACTCACGCTTTCGGTCTGGCCGTGCCGGGCGGGGTGATCTCAACGACCGGCGTTGGCGGACTGACTCTCGGCGGCGGTCACGGTTACCTGGCTCGCAAGTACGGTCTGACAATTGACAATCTGCTGGAAGCTGACGTCGTCCTTTCCGACGGACGTCTGGTGACCGCCAGTCCGAAAGAAAATGCGGACCTGTTTTGGGCGATTCGCGGAGGCGGCGGGAACTTCGGCATCGTGACCTCTTTCCTGTTCAAGGCCCACCCGGTTGATACTGTCTACGGAGGCCCGACTCTGTGGCCCCTTGAGAAAGCCGGAGACCTTATGAAGTGGTACCGTGACTTCACCAGAGAATCGCCGAGAGATCTATACGGCTTTTTCGCGTTCCTGATCGTTCCGCCTGCGCCGCCGTTTCCGGAGAGATGCCGTACCCGCAGATTCAGAGCCTCTTCGACCCGCTCTATCCGCCGGGCCTGCAATGGTATCTTAAGGGCGACTTCATTAACGAGCTCAGTGATGAAGCGATACGCGAGCATCTGGTCTACGCCGCGCAGATGCCGACACTTCTTTCGGGCGTACACTTTTACCCCATCGACGGTGCCGTACACGATACCGGCCCTGAGCGAACGGCGTGGAATTACCGCGACACGAGGTGGTCCATGGTGATCTTCGGCGTCGATCCCGATCCCGCCAACGCCGAAAAAGTCACCCGGTGGGCGAAAGATTACTGGCAGGCCACGCACCCGTATTCGGCGGGAGGGGCCTACGTCAACTTCATGATGGAAGAAGGCCAGGACCGGATTGAAGCGACTTATCGCGGCAACTACGGTCGTCTCGCGGCCGTCAAGAGGAAATACGACTCGTCTAATCTGTTTCACGTCAACCAGAACATTAAACCTCGTTCACGATGAATGTCATGGATAAGCCAAAGTTTCCCGACGGTTTTAACAAGATGCTCTCCTTCGGGCTTTTCGACGGTCTTCTGGGTCGACGGTCCCGGCGTTTCTTTATGGGTGCAGAAATTCCAGATGGTGTTTTTTCTTATAAGTCAAAACATAATCCCGTCCCTCTCTCGGAATTGGAGAAGCTGCTGGTTGTCGCCGCCTGTGGCGGGAATACGGCTTGGCATAACCTGATTTACCGTGCGGAGCGCTACGCGCCGTATCTGTCCAATTATGCTGCTGCGGCTGGAGGGCGCACCTTTCCCTCCGCCGCCGGCTTTCACACGAGCACGACGTTCTTGACAGATGACGACGGGGTCTATGTGCTGGAGAATCGCGACGCTCCGGCCTTTGCGGAGAGGAACGACGATGGAACACTCGAGATCCAGGTCGTCCTCGACGCTCTCAAGAGTCGGATCAGAAAGATCCAGGATGGCCGGCTGCGTTTGCCCTCCGAAGTACCCTATACGGAAGCACATAATACCTGGGTCTTCAATAAACCCAGTACGTTTCTCGTGATCCCGGTTGGCGATCTGGCTCAACACGTTCTGCTCAACCTGTGTTACATGCTCCAGAACGGCCTGGTCCTCTACGATGACATAAACAAGCGCGCCGTTCCCGGCATTGAGCAATTCAAGGACATTGTGGACGTGCAAAACGTCTGGCCCATCACGTTTGTGGAGCAGTGGTCCTTATCGGAGCTGACCGTCGAGCTTGGAACGAGCTGTTACGCTGGCACATTGATGCTCCAGGCCATGGGACTGGGAGGTTGGATGTTCAACGGAGTGGACGCTTTTGCGGTGCTGGGTGCCAGCGGGAAACCCGAGGTTCCGGGACTGGGCTTCCGGTATGATAACGATGATCGCTGGCCCTACCCGAACCCCACCGGCCTGGAGGGAGTCATGGAGGGATCCTGCCCGCCCCATTACGCGAATATG
>JARRQQ010000552.1:0-3634 GCA_037381725.1 Sedimentisphaerales bacterium | reverse complement strand
GGCTGTACCGCTCCCATCGGGGTCCTGGAGCACCCCGGCCAGCTCTCGGAGTCTCGCACACGTGATGCACGGCTGGATATCCCGCGTCGAAGCCAGAGCGTTCGACGTCCAAATCTCCATCATGCGCGAATCGATTCCCAGTTCCGCCGCGGTCCATTTCATCAAGGCCGGGCAACCCGCATACTCCAGGTCGATCCCCGGAAGCGGTGCGGCTTCCATGTACGCACTCGTCACGACAATGTTGGCGGGCGGTTCCTCCGGCTCGTCGGCCGGAGGCTCAGCAGGTTCGTCCGCCGGAGGCTCGGTCGGCTCATCGGCCGGAGGCTCGGTAGGTTCGTCCGCTGGTGGCTCGGACGGTTCGTCGGCTGGTGGAGTCGGCTCGTCCGGTTTCGTCGGACATTTGGGCTTCTTCGGTTTGGGATACGGTGTGCAACTGACAACGACCGTCTCATCGTCCGAAGACGTCGCCGCCAGATTGTCCACGTCGCTGATAGCGCTGGAGAAAGCGTCGCCGGCGGCAAGGACGATCTTACCCTTGCCGACGCTGACGGAGCCTTGGTTGACGATTGGCTCGGGCCCATCCGCCGAGGCGTTGTTGAGCGCGACCAGCACGTTGCTGCCATCCTGAGCAAGGTAGACTTTGTCGCCGGCCGCCATTACAACCAAACCGTCGGGAGCCGCAATCGTTCCCATGTTGACGATCCGCT
Organism: Sedimentisphaerales bacterium; assembly: GCA_037381725.1. Taxonomy (GTDB): domain Bacteria; phylum Planctomycetota; class Phycisphaerae; order Sedimentisphaerales; family Anaerobacaceae; genus JAFGTG01. The sequence goes on along the minus strand of JARRQQ010000552.1, from coordinate 2,927 downwards.
GGCCGACCATATAGACACTATCAGCCTTGATAACGCCATAATTCTCCACGTCGCCCGCGCCGCCCTCGAAGTCCATCGGATTGACCTTGTCAGCTATGGCCGCCTGGAAGGCTTCGTCCGACATGTTCAAACCCGAAGCCACCAACTGCGTGACATTCACTGTCGCGCCGGCCCCGAAGAGGATGCCGGCGGGATTGACGACAAAAACCCGACCATTAGCATTGAGAGCACCGTTGAAAGCCGTTGGCACGCCGCCGGAGCTTATCCGGTTGAGCACGGCCGAACTGCTGTCCTTGATCGATCCCAGGAACTGGTTAAACGTGACCGACTGGCCCGCGCTCGTATCGAAGTTGCTCCAGTTGATGACGGCACCGTTCTGGGTGTTGATGATCGTATGGTCGCCCCACTGGGTGGGCACGGCGCCCGTGGAGTTGATCACGTCGGTCGCGTCGAGCGCCAGAACGACCGGCAAACAGGTACCCAGAATCAGGCCGGACGCCATAAGGTAGGCAATCGCCCTTCGAATGCTACATCCTTTCAGAATCTTCCCTGTGCTCTTCATGTTCTCACTTCCTTAAAGAACCCACAATCTCCGTTGGATCTGCTTGTCCGGTGTGCTACTACAGCGAGGATCAAATGTTCAGCATCACACCACCACGTCAAAGAACTCAACCACTCATCAGTAGTGCATCGGCAAAACGGGCCAAAAATCTTTTGTCCTTTATAGGACGAATCAATAGATAAAAGACAAAAAATATCCACTTTTTTGATGCGTCAAAAAAATGCCCGTTCCCAGTACTGAAAGTGAATATCCGAAAGAGGCTTTCGAACAAATTTTGTGCCCCGATTTCTTGGTGAGATACAACCGTCGGCCGGCCAGCCGACAACGCGACAGCTCTTTCATATCGACAAGCCCAGAGCGAGCTTCTCCGCGAGGAAACGCCCACCACAAGCGGCCCTTTGAAAAGTGATAATCCCTGTATTGATACACTCTGATTATAGGACTATAACGCCAGTTAGGCCGCGGGTCCTTGTTTCATCGGTCCGGCGACCGTCGTGCCGGCAACATAGAGGATTTCGTCCAATGGGTCTTCGCTTCAGGCTTGCCATCCAACGGGACGGATGCAGACCCAGCGCTCCGGACGTACGCGTTCAGCCCGAGAGAAGCCATCGCCACCCCGATAAGCGACGGTTAGGATGAAGGCTGCCACCCGGCGTAAGCCTCGGCTGAGCACGGATCTGGAACCCCGCCCGTCGCCCCAAAGTAGCCCACGCCTTCGGGCCAGAACGCATCGTCGGGGCAAAACCTGAGATGCCGAGAAAAAATTCTGGACAACGTCTGTAAGAGCTGCTATATTGCTCTTTTCGTGAAGGTAATGATTTCGGATTTGCATGGATAAAAGGTGATTCACTATGGCACATAAAAAGGGACAGGGTTCCTCGCGGAATGGAAGGGATAGCAACGCTCAGTACAGAGGCGTCAAGCTCTTCGGCGGTCAGACAGTCAAGGCCGGCTCGATCATCGTTCGGCAATGCGGCACGAAATTCTTCCCCGGCTCGAACGTCGGCATCGGCAGGGACTACACGCTGTTCGCCACCTCAAACGGCCAGGTCCGTTTCCAGGGCCGCAAGGTCCATGTCGTCTGACCGGGATAACCCCCCAAGCAACAAGATGGATGGTTGAATGACCATCCATTTTTTTATGCCGGCGTCGGGCACGGCGCGTGCCATGCGAGTATCATGTTCATCGATCAAGCTCAAATCTGGGTCAAAGCGGGAGACGGCGGCCACGGCTGTGTCAGCTTTCGGCGGGAGAAATTCATCCCCAAAGGCGGCCCCGACGGCGGCGACGGAGGCCACGGAGGCAGCGTCTACTTCCAGGCGGTCGATAACCTCGATACCCTGCTGGACTTCGCCGGCAAGCATCACTGGCAGGCTCGGAACGGCCGGCCCGGATCGGGTAAGAACAAATCCGGCGCCGACGGCGACGACCTGGTCATCAAGATCCCGCCGGGCACGCTGATCTACGACACCGATCTTGATCTTCTCCTGAAGGACCTCAACGAGGTGGGCGTACAGGTCTGCGTCTGTCGCGGCGGAAAAGGCGGCCGGGGCAATAAAGCCTTTGCCACGTCCACCAACCAGACGCCGAGACTAGCCGAGCAGGGCAAGAAAGGCCAGGAGAGAAACATCCGGCTGGAGTTGAAGCTCATCGCCGACGTCGGCCTCATCGGTATGCCGAACGCCGGCAAGAGCACGCTCATCTCCCGGTGCTCCGCCGCCCGCCCGAAGATCGCGGACTACCCTTTCACGACGGTCGAGCCTGTGCTCGGCATCGTCGAACTGAGCGGCTTTCGCCGGTTCGTGATGGCCGACATCCCCGGCCTGATCGAAGGCGCCCACACCGGCGCCGGCCTCGGCCACGAGTTCCTCAAGCACATCGAGAGAACCACGCTGCTGGTTCACATCCTCGACATCATGCCGACCGACGGCTCCGACCCGGCGGACAATTATAAGACCATCCGCTCAGAGATCGAAAAGCACAGCAAGGCCCTGGCCGCAAAACCCGAAGTCATCGTCGCCAACAAAATCGACCTCGATCGAGATGGACAAATCGTCACCGACCTCAAAAAGAAGCTCCCACAGCCCCTCCACCCCATCTCCGCCGTCACCGGCTCCGGCATAAAAGAACTAACCGAACTGCTCTGGCAAAGGGTCAAAAAGCTGAAAACCTGATCCCCTCACTAGAGACCACTAAAAGCGACAAACGAAAAAGCACGGTCTTTTGTGACAGACTATTAGACTTAAGGTCGTGACGTGGGGTTAGTTAAATCCCCATCGTTCCCGGCGGCCAAGAACTGGGCGAACTGTGAACGATTTCGATTGCTGTCGGACCTTTTCTCCGTCTTTCTCGATTTCAAGGGTAC
>JARRQQ010000551.1:0-5851 GCA_037381725.1 Sedimentisphaerales bacterium | reverse complement strand
AGCCTGCTTTGGTAAGCCAGCCGTAGATTCCAAAAAGCAATGCCAGAAAAAGCGCCTGGATCATTGCCAGCGCGATCGGCGCTCCTATAGACGAACGACGGTTGTCTGGAAAGACGTCGCCGTCGAGGACTGACACCGGCGCATGAACGACAAGTGAGATTTGGCCATATCAGTGCCAATGGCCGGGCGTCCAGAGCCAGACATCACCTCTTCGGTTCGCGCGGCCCCGCACCCAGGCCGAATGTCTATGTGGTCGCCTTGCCCAATGTCCGGGCGCCCAGACCCACGCGCCGCCACTCACGACGTAGTTTCCTTCGATCCAGATATGGAATCCGCTTGGGCGGGGCGGGCGGGTGATGACGACCGCGGGCGGTGGCGGCGGGGGATAGCCGATCTCGATTTCCCCGACAACGGGGGGGCCGGGCACGCCGGATACGACGACGCAGCCGGATGCGAGGACGACCACAAGAAGGCAAGTGCCGAACAAGAGATATTTCACGTCGTTCATAGCTTACTGCTCCCTTCTACAAAGAAACACGTTCTACTGTCACCACCAGCACCCACAACAAATTTCACCGTGTCTTGACCTTTTCGAGGGGCGGACCATGTCCCGCCCTCGCCGATTAGAGGCATTCTGGGACAAGAAAGTAACACATTTGCTGATTTCTTACAACGACCATGAAGTGAAAGGTTGTCCGAGAGATTGGTCTTTATGAAGCAGGGATGCTGTCTACGAGGCGAGCGAGAGCATCCAGGCCGTTAGCCTCGGCGTCGCGGGCGCGAGTCAGGGCTTCGATGACTGTGCGGGCCTGGTCGTCAACCGGTACGCACTCATTGTCACATTTTCTGAACGGATAGGTGTCTGAGACGATTTTGAGGTTCTGGGCGACGACGCTATAGTGCTGAAGAGCGACGGTGAAAAGTGGTTCCAGATTTTTGTCCCGCCGTTCTTGTGCCTCTTTCAAAAATTCGACGGCAAATCGCCTCGATTCAGCCCATACTGCCGCGTTGTAGCCCAGGCCGAACCTGCCTGCGACGCCCGCCTCCATCGCATGAATCCACGTGTCGTAACCTTCGAGGCCACCCGCGCGATCCGTCCACTTCCGTCGATTGTGTCCCAGGTCCAGGGCGCAGGACAGGGTGTAATAGCCCGTTTCGTCGTAGCCGTAGATGACGAAATACTCCGGTATGTCCAGCTCCCAGCCGTAGCATGGGTGGTTTTTATCTATCGCCCTTCTGGTAAAATCCCAGGCTTGCTCTTGTACCTGGCGCAGGTGGTGATTTTGTTTCGGGCAATACTCATCTATACATTCGACAATGTAACCGATGTTGCGACCCAGTTTCAGAAATCTGCTTGTGTCCCAATCGGTAGGGCCGCTCGGGCACAAGCCGGGCGAGATATTGAGGGCAAACGCATGGCCCGTGGCGCCGAAGAGCCATGCATCCGAAACGTCGATGCCGAGGTAGTTCAGGCACCCCTTGATGCAGCCCACGTGCGAGGCCCATCGCGGGACCCAGCGAAGACCCTCAAGCTGTTTCCTTCGGTTTCCCATCGGCCCACGCTTTGGCTTGATTGTGATGCTCCAGATAACTGCGCGCCGACAGCCGGAAGATGTCGTACAGCCCGGGCCTTTCGCACTCGACGAATACGAACGAGACGGGACATCCGCTCCGGCGGATTTCCTCGCAGATTTGAATTACTGCTTCTATGCTCGCAGGCTCAGGAAGGAGGAAGAACGTTGCTTGCAGCTCGCCATCGGCGCTGATCCATTGAACTGTTTCGTCTTTGATGACTTGTTTGCAGTCATGTTGGCTGGCGAGTGTGTTCAACTGGTCATAAACGCCCTCAATGGGACCGGCCAGCAGCTTAGCCCATCCAGCGCAGCCAGGCTCGGGGAATTCGCGATCGCAAGCGAACAGCGTGTAAATATCCTCGCGCAGTTGGCGGCCTCGTTCCTGTACGGTCGTTAATCCCTCGATCCGGTCAGCATGTTGCATGACGCGCCGAGGCGTGACGACGAACACATCCCAGTTGTTCTCCCCGTCCGTCCATTGGTGAACGAAAATGGCCGCCAGTTTGGGCTGACGTTCCTTGATTTGTGCATAGGTATCCAGGACGTGGTCCAGATCGCGCGGATCGGGAACGATGCAGAACATCAAGGCGATCATCCCGTCTTGGATCAACCACTGGATGGATGCGTCCTGGACTTGCTGAGTGAAACCGAACGCCTCTGCACTGGCCTGTAGAACCTGAGCCAGCGCATCTATACCTTGGGGCAAGGCCCGGCCAATAGCCGACTTGTTCTGTGCCCAGAATGCATCGAGATTCTCAAGAGCCATCTTTCGGCCTCAGAATTGGTTTTGAACAATCAGCTCCTTCACGTCCTTTTTGGGCGGTGTTTGGGGCCATTCGTCGGGAACACCTATCGGGGTAATGCACACCCACTGCAAATCGTCCGGGATATTGAACACTTTGCGCGCGATCGGCTCTGGAACGGAGTTTCGACAGAAGACCGTGCCGTATCCGAGTGCTCGGGCGGCCAGAAACATATATCCCGCAGCCAGAGCACCCGAAAGCAGGTCGTTTCCGGGATTCTGGGTCTTGCCGTCGGCGAGGATGACGATGTATACCGGCGCGGACATGTAGTCTGTGAAGTATTGTTTGGATTGTTCTCCGATGGCTGCGATACATTCGTCCCTCAAGTTATTGATCTTCGCTCTGTCCGTGACGACCACAAACTTCCAGGCCTGTCGGTTTCTCGGCGTCGGGGCAAAACTGCCGGCTTCGAGGATTTTGGTGACGTGATCGGCCGGCACCGGGGTCGGCCTAAACTTACGCACCGAACGTCGTTTCCTGATGACCTCGAAGATATCGGATTGAAGCGCTTGTCCATGTGCCGAGGCGCCGCCACCGGCCAGCATAAGCCCGGAGCCGACGAGTGCGCTCTGCTTAACAAAAGTCCTGCGATTTGATTTGGCGTGCATGATTCTCCCTTTCATTGCTCTTTTGTATTGAAAGCACTTTGCGAGGACGAGTGTAATAGTGCCTCGCGAATCTCATTGTCAACGAGCAGCAATGCCAGCGGGACGCGGGCAGGCGTCCACGAACTTGAGCGCTTCGGTAATGTATATCTCGCCGGTCATCTCGCCCAAGCTGGTTCGGGTGATGTAAGCGTAGCGGTCGAAGCTGTTCCAATCGACTTTCGTCAGCATATAGCCGAAGGCGTCGTTCGTGAGGCCGAAGAGCAGGTTGTGCTCGCCGTGCATCTTGCGCTTGAGATAGTAGCCTATGTTGGGCAGGGCCTCGCCCGGAATGGTGAGCATCTGGGCGTCGCCGAGATTCACGACGTTGACCTGGGTCGCTACGCACCCGTCCTCGTCCAATTTGAAGCCGAGCGGCGACATTTCCACCACGGCGCGCAGCATATCATTTTCGACGGGCAGCTTAATCGTGGTGTGGCCGCAGAACAGGTTGGGATTGTCTTGAACCGGAGCGTCGGCCACGATGCGAAGCGCCTCGTCGGCGAGCAGCGAACCGATACGGACGCACTCGTTCCACGTCTGGATGTCTTTGCCGTCCGGCCCGCGACAATCGGCTGTCACCATACCGCCTTGTGCACCGTTCATGAAGATACCCGTTCCGCCGGCTCGTTCGCGAATGCGGTCGTATAGTGGCCCGACGAAGTCCGGGCAGAGAATTCCCTGATCCGGTCCGATGACCTCGGGGTGGCAGGCGTAATTGACAAGCGTAGCGACGGGCTTGCGCTGGCTGTCGAGAATCTGGATTACGTCACAGCGTGGATCGTACAGTTGCTCGGCGTAATAATTGTAAGCGATTTTGCCTCGGGCCTTTCCCGTGGCGATCTTGACGAGCGACGGTTGGAGTTCGGTGACGGTTTCGTTGATCGCGTCGGCCAACGTTTTGCACACACTGTCCAGGTATTTCATATCGACGGTGGTTTTGCCGCTTCGGTCGGGGAAGCCGTAGCAGTCCGGCGCGCTGTGAGTGTGCGTGGCGCCGATGAGGATATTCCCCGGCGGGACGCCTTTTACCCGTTCACGTACCTTGGTGCACAGCACACTGGGGAATCCGAGGAAATCGGTGCTGCAAATGGACACGCGAATTCCAATATTTTCGACGGTCAAGGCGCGCACGGTCAACTTCCCGATACTTTTGCTGATGGGATGCGTCGGGCCTACGCCGCCCGATACGGGCAGAAGCGTATCGGGCGTTACGTCCCGTACTGCGATGGCGGCACGAAATTCGGCGTGGGCGACGCCGGCCTGAAAGGGACACAGTGACAGCCCGGCTGCAAACAGCACAAATGTGGCGTGACGCAATTTCCCGTTCACAGGATATAGCTCCTCAATCAGTCAGCCATTGCAGTGAGAACGCGGCGAAGACGATGTGCTTATAGTTGTCGGTTTCGTAAAGGCAGGCTATCCGGCCGTCCGGCAGCATCGCCGGGTCCGAGTACGCACTGGAGCCTTCCTCCAGCACCTTCGCCACGGGCCAGGTCTTCCCCTCGTCGTAAGACAGGCGAATAGTCATGTTCTCACGGCCTGGACCGCTCGGGCCGCTGTACAGAATCACGTTCGGCTGCCATGAGTACCGCAGTATGCCGGCTTGGCAAACGGGGCAGTAGACCTGCTCGTGAAGCTTCGGCGCCGACCACGTACTTACTCCGTCCTTGCTCACGGCGAACGCTCGCTGTTTGGGGCCTCGATACTCCCTCATGCTCAAGAGCAGAGAGCCGTCGGCCAGCTCCACAACCTCACATTCGTTCATGCCCTCTTCCGTAACGCCTCCGCGTGTCCAACTTTTGCCGTGATCGTCGCTGTAGATGACCAGCGAGCGGCCCTTATTATCCCAGTCACCCCAACCTTTGCTGTCACCGCAACTTCATTGGCGCTGTGCGTGATGAAGACACGATCGTTGTCCCGGCAGAAGGCCAGCCACACCACTCCGGTCGTTTCGTCCACGGCCGCGCATGGATTGCCTATCGTGATTTTCTTCGTGTCTCCTTCTTCGTAAACGATTCTCTGCCGGTCCCACGTTTGCCCTGCGTCGCGCGAGCGCCGCAGCATCAGGTCGATATCGCCGTGATCGCTCCTGCTCGTTTTGCGCCCTTCACAGAAAGCCATGAGCGTCCCTGCAGGCGTGACGACCAACGCGGGAATGCGATACGTATGGTAGCCCTGTGTGCCGCTTTCGTAGACGATCGTCTTCAGCGGTTCTTGCTTGCCCCCGGCTGCGCCGCGGAGGGGCGAAATCAATAGACACGTCAGCGCCGTCAGAGCCACATACTTTTGCAGAATCAAAGTAACCTCCTTCGCTTACTTATCGGCCTCTACTCGAAGAGTCTTCTTATGTCGTCGTCCGTGATCCGCTCATCCGGGCGGATCGGCTCTCCTCTTCGACGTCTGAGATGCTCGAAGAATTCCTTCACGTTTCCGGGCGCCGATTTGATGGCCAGCCCCAACGAATATCGCATCAGGCAGATGTCCGCTCCCTCCAGAACGCCCTTTATCAGCCCAGTCTCTGTGTCCTCCTGGCTGTCCATCTCCTTGTCGAACTTGTCGATGATGCTCTGAACGCTTCCGTATTCGATCTGCTCCGTGGCGACGGGCTTGTTGCTGATCTGAGAATAGGGGACTTGCATCGTCCGCAGAAGGTACAGGGCCTCGGGTGGAAGCGCGTGGGCGTGCTCGAAGCCTTCCAGGAATTCCGGCCCCGCGAAGTGGGGGGGCAGGACGAGTTGGGGCCTCTGCAGCACAACGGTGCCCCGCATCACGACGGCCCTGTCGCTGAACCGGCCGTGCTCAGCAACCAGCACGTAGGGCAGCTCCA
>JARRQQ010000550.1:0-3660 GCA_037381725.1 Sedimentisphaerales bacterium | reverse complement strand
TGCGGGGGATAGGGCGTTGGACTTGGTCCAGTAGGCTCCACACCTCATCACGGCTCAGGACAACCGGCAGTTTTTTGTTGGTCTTGGTGCATTTGAGCTGCAGCAGTGTCCACTCTCGCCCCAGGGTTCTGCGAAACAGAAACTTGATCGCGTGCAGATCAATGTTGAACGTACTCTTGGCGATCTGTTTTGTATCGATCAGGTAGAGCAGGTACTTCCTGACTTGTCTTTCAGTGATTCGACAAAGAGGTCGGTGATAATACTCGGACAGGGCCTTGACGGCATGGAGGTACCGGTCCTGAGTCCTCGGTGCCAATCCCCTGAGCTTCATGTCTTCGATCATGCGTTGTTTGACATGCTTCATTGTGGTGCTCCTTCATAAGAGAAGATCGTTCTTGGTATCCTCCATCGGGATACCTCAGAAGGAGCATAGGTCAGAAAGTCTCAGAGGCAAAATCTAAGATCAAAGCTCACGGATCATAAAAAAATCATAGGCAACACTACCGCGAAGCGGTTTAGTCCAAGACGATGACGGCCGATAAATTTTTTCAAATTTTGTTCTTGGCCGAATATTTGACATTTTTTAGGACTCGATTTGGAAAGAATGGGGTGAGTGGAGACATAACGGAGACATTGTGTCACCCGCCAATCAAGGTGTAGTTTAGCTCGCCATTCTTTGGCTTTTACATGGTTATGTACGACCAAGAGACTTCATGTACTTCTTGGATTTTTTAAGTCCCATCCGGGATGCTTTCTTCTTCACCGTGTCGAGTGACCGTCCCAGTTTCGCAGCCACCGTGGCTGTACGGTTGTTTGGGAATAGTCTCTTAAGCAAGGCAACATCACTCTTCGACCACAAGCCTATGACGCGTTGTTTCTTCTCCATTGCAAGGCTCCTTTCATCTAATTTGATTTCTCTCTATTGTTTTCTTCTTTGCATTCTAAGGTGGGCCTACATATGAGTCAGCTCGGGTCCGATGCGCCCGTTCTTCTCGCTTTTTGTAATGGGTCAAAGCGCTCTCCCGGCTGTCGAAATCCACGTCTGTGTACAACAACGTCGTATTGCCTATCAAAATCTCGTCCCCATCGGTCCAAGCCGTACTCTCGACGACCCTGCGTCCGTTGACGAACACGCCGTGCTTGCTCTGCATGTCCTCCGCAAAATAGCGATTTCTTTTCTTCTCGAACTATATACGTAGATGCTTTCGTGAGACCGACGCATCCAAGACTTGCAGTGAAAGGGCCTCATCTCGGCCGATCATACTGGTCCGCCGACCAAGCGGCAGGTATGGCATAATGAGGTAGACGCTCCGGATAACCGGATTGATGAGCCTTACAGGCTATGTCCTAACGCCACCGCTTTTTCGAACCGCGAGCCTGGAAGTTGGACCGATACTCCACTCCTCCAGCACATCCCAGTTTATCAATAGATCTGTAGGGAGAGCACGGGCCGACCTTATCTCCGTATTTCAAAACTTCAGGAATGATGCTCAACCTCCCGAGCGGATTATGAAGAACCCGGGCTATGAGCCAACCATTGTCTATTCGCTTTGGAGTGGTCGCTGGAATCCGACTATTCATACAATAGAGAGAGCTGGCTCAACAGATCGTATTCGGGAATTATTGGCATGTCAGGAACGAGGATCTTGAGAAATTTCGGATGAATAATAATGACTTTTCGTGCGCGAGAGTACAATTCAAAGTGATGATGTGTCTCCGACAAATCCAATTTGGGGTAATCGGGAGGTTCACCTATCTTTAATCTCAAGCGTCCTGCGATCACACCGAGGATTTTTTCTTTTTCTTCTGATAACCAACCATCCTTTTTGTACCACATGGATATGTCCTGTTTCGGCACATCAAATAGTGCAAAGCCGTTATAGAACGTCAAGAAGCGAAAGCCCGAATCAAGGACATCACCAGTTCCTTTGACGAGCGCTGCCAATTCAGGGTCGTTGACGTTTGTTCCCACCGATTCTCTCATCTCTCTTATTCTTTGTAATAGTGATTTAGACATAGCAAAAGAAGCTCCCAGTACGCCCGCGTCGATCATAGGCTAGCATATGCTGATGAATTCTTCACTCTTTTTCAAGATCAATCTCACGTTTCTCCATGGCGTAATGAATCACCGATGGAGAGCTCCGGGTCAACACCTAAATATCTGGTGCTACGAAAATCTCCTTTGAGACATCCTCTCACGACCCATCAACCGTGCTTCGTCATGTGCCTGGACAGGCTTCGGACTTTGGGGTACAATCGCAATTGATGTTGTGAATCTGTTAGTTTAAGCCGATGAATAAATTTACTGCACGTATCGCAATGCAAAGAAGGAAGCCTCCAGAGAGTAGATACTGAACTCGGTAAATACTTTGTGGAATCTCGATTGGGAGACACCTGTATGTATTTGGTCGCCATGAATGATGATATAATGTGCACGAGCAAAGCCGGAAACAAGATTTACTGGATGTTGACCAGCGAGATTGGCGCCAAGAATTTCGAGCTTCGCTACGTAGAAATCCCTCCCGGTGGTCAAAGCAGCTACGGCCACCACGCACACGAACACGAAGTCTTTGTGGTAGAGGGCGAAGGTATTATAAAGCTCAAGGAGGGTCAAGAGAGACTGTGTCCAGGCTTAGGGGTGTTCGTGTCAGGGGGCGAAGAGCATCAATGGATTAATTCAAGCCCAAAGAGGCCCTTGGGTTTTGTATGTGTTGTGCCGGCAGGAGCGGAGGCAGAATTGAAACCGCCTTGTGAGTAATATATGGAAGGGACAAGAAAGAAAAAGGCCGTCCAGTTCGGAGCCGGCAATATCGGTCGCGGGTTTATAGGGCAGCTCTTATGGGAAGCAGGCTTTGAAATTACCTTTGTGGATACGGACAAACGGCTCGTGGCCATGCTCAACGACCGTGGCCAATATCCGCTTCAACTGTTGGATGCTTACGGGAAAAAGCGGCGAACGGTGATGATTGATGGCTTCACAGCAATTACGACAGATCGGTCGGGCAAAGTAGCTGCAGCAATCGGGCACGCCTCGCTGGTAAGCACAGCCGTTGGTGTCAAGAACATCGAGGCTGTTTCTTGTTTATTAGCAGAAGGGCTCGGTCAGCGTTTCGAACGGAATCCAATCCCTTTAGACATTTTTCTGTGTGAGAATATGTTTGGAGCCGCCGACCTGCTTGAGAAACAGGTCATGCAACACCTCCCAGAACCTGCACAGCGGTGGGCCAAAAAGAACATCGGTTTTGTGGGCACAAGCGTCGCCCGGATGGTTGCCAGCGGCGGCCAGCAAAGACGAAGAGAGTCGTTGCTAATCACGGCGGATTCGCACCGTAGGCTGCCCTATGATGGCCAGGCTTCAAAGGCCGGTGATCCCGGTATTGACGGCTTTTATCCGGTGCAGCACTTCAGAGCGGAAATGGAGCGGAAACTGTTCACGCATAACCTCGGCCATGCCTCGCTGGCTTACCTCGGATACTTAAGAGGTTACACGTATATACACGATGTGTTTGAGGATGGGCTAATACGCTCTGCTTTTGAAGGCGCTCTCGATGAAACAAGTCAGGCTTTGCTGAAACGCTATCCTGATGCACTGGATCCTCAGGAACACCAGCACGTCAGAGGTGATGTTCGCATTCGCTTTGGAAATCCAATGATGGAAGA
>JARRQQ010000549.1:0-3660 GCA_037381725.1 Sedimentisphaerales bacterium | reverse complement strand
TTGGCGTAGCTCATACCGACAAGAGCTGCTTCTATAACTCCCAGTCCCGCCAGCGCATTGCTGACTTTAAGAGGATAGTCGTAGAAGTGACCACCGTAATGAATCCGGGACAACCTGGGACGCAGAAGGAACTGGTCTCCCAGCATTTCATTCCATAATTGATTGATCACAGGAACCTTCGAAAAGAAACGATGACCGCCGATATCAAATCGATATCCGTGGTGGTTGACTGTTCGAGAGATACCTCCCACTACGACATCAGCCTCGAGAATAGTGGACAGGATGCCTTGGCGACTCAACTCATAAGCAGCCGTTAATCCTGCCGGCCCCGCTCCTATGACAAGCGCTCTCATTATCACCTCCCTCTAAGTCGTGCGCTATCCCTACGCAACACGTGGCTCCACCGTCATCGTTACATGAATGAGATCTCGAAATGGTTCGCTGTAACCGCTCGCCCCGGCGGAGCAAGCAAAATCAGGTGAGACATTTATCCGATTCTAACAAGGAATCCGCGAGCAGAAACTTGCTATCCAATCAACTTCCCAAGTTGCTTATCATTCTTCTCGGAATAATATTCAGTGATCTACACGAATTGCATGATATAGTAATCTGTCATGATCTCACATCAGGCTTAAACGGAACAACACTCCGAATACATCCTGGAATCGAATGTGTGAAAAATCACCTTAGACTGTGACGCCAAAATACTACGTACGGAATGGAACAACTGGCTGTTCTTGACACACCCACCACTGACCGGGTTGAATGCGCTCCATGACAACAAGCATATGCTCGTAGTTTCAAGAATCATGCCAAATATCGGAGACCTGTCCAATTGTGTGGGTAGTTGGTCATCACCGAATTTCACCTATCTCTACTAATTGCTTTTTCGCGTATTCATTCCCAAGATCCGAGGCTTTTCGCAGCCAATAGACTGCCTGTTTGCGGTCTTGTTGGACTCCTTTGCCATATAAATATATCCAGCCTAAATTTGCCATACAGCCGGCATGTTCCTTTTCTGCTCCTTTGGTCCACCATTCGATGGCTTCGTTCGGATCAGAGGCAATCCCGCGACCGGTGCTATACATAAGGCCCAGACCAAACATGCATGTCGCGTCACCGCGATCGGCCCCTTTCTTGTACCACGAGACGGCTTGTTGATAATCCTGGATCACGCCCTCACCGTTTGCATATGTTGCTCCTAAAAACAGCATAGCTTGTGGATGACCACGGTCCGCCGCTTTACGCCACAGTTCGACGGCCTTAGACCTGTTCATAGAAACACCCTGGCCTTTACTATACAACCACCCCAGACTCAACAGCGCCTCGGCACTCCCTTGCTCGGCCGCCTTGTTGAACGACTTAAAGGCGTTCTCAAAGTCCTCGGTTCTATAGCAAGCCCAGCCATGCTCTACCATACCCTCACGATGCCCAGCCTCGGCTGCTTTTCGGTACCAGTCAAGTTCTTTCGTAGTGTCTTCCTTTACTCCCAAACCCAATTCACACATTTTCCCAAGCCAAAACATCGCCTCGGGATCCCCCGCAGCAGCTCTTTTCTCATAACCACTGATAGCCCGGCGGTACCACTCCGTTGACTTACCTTCATTCTTGTCTATTCCGGGAATTTGGGTGCAAAGCAAGGGCGTGCTGAACCATGTCGTGCTCCCCGCCACTGATCCCCAATTCACTACCTTGATAGGTTGATAGGCCATGCCGAGTATACGCATTGCATCACAATCTCCCTTCTCGGCAGCTTTCTCCAAACTCAGCATGCCTTTCCTCACCCATTTTACATTCTGTTCCTCAAGGATAGCGGAATCGTGTTCTTTGGAAACTGCCGCTGCAAAGGCGAGCATGGCGATACTTTTGCCCGCCTCGGCCGCTCTGCGAAGCCACTCAAGCGCTTTGCTTTGGTCCCTATCAATACCATCACCTTTCTGATAGATATAGGCCAGTTCAAGCATGGCATTGCTATTCCCTGATTCGGCTGATTGCGTGAGTAGCGCCAAGGCTTTGGGGACATCTCTATCTACATCGTTTGGACCCTCAAGGTATGTTATTCCAAGCTCATACATAGCTTCAGGATCACGTTCTCCGGCTTTTCCGGGGAGATCTTTGCTTTGTGCTGTATCTGTTGTTTGGGTCTCCTCAACTGGTCCATTTGGCTCCCCCGGCTCGTTATGATCCCCGATAATCTCCCTGAGAACATCTCTTATCCTATCTGTTCTGGTTTGTTGTGGATTTGTGTTCATTCCTTCAACAATTATGCAGTTGAAAGCAATGAATATAGACATGAGTATTATCTGCAATTGTCGATTCATTTCCCTATGCTCCAATGTCCATAATCAGCAGGCGAACGAACAGAGAGTTTCTCCCACAATCCAATTTCAGAGTAATTCTCCAACATGAAGGAATACAACGTATGTAATTAGGACGAATACCGGTCAATCCCAGGCTTACGACTGCAATGTCCTAAGCTCTGTCCCTGTCTATCGAACTCTTAATAACAGCATAAGCTTCTGTACTTGCTGCTATCACTCCATTTACAAGTGAATCTACCTGGTTGAACCGATATTGCTTCCCGCTAAGATCTGTCACCCACCCACACGCTTCAGATACGAGAAGTACACCACCGGCAATATCCCACTCATTCTTAGGAGTAATGCTAAGAGTACCATCGGCTTGCCCCGTGGCCAACCGTGCTAATTTGTATGCAATTGAACCGCATGGGCGAAGCTCCAAATAGTTATCATATTCAGCAAATAGGTTCTTTTGGATATCGGAACGACTCACCTCCACTTTGGGTTTACCATCTAGTACATGGGTACAGTAAA
This sequence comes from Sedimentisphaerales bacterium, assembly GCA_037381725.1. Taxonomy (GTDB): domain Bacteria; phylum Planctomycetota; class Phycisphaerae; order Sedimentisphaerales; family Anaerobacaceae; genus JAFGTG01. The sequence continues at coordinate 826 of JARRQQ010000549.1, read as the reverse complement.
CCTGTCTACCGTTGAGCTTAGTGCCCTCCGCGCGAACCGCTTCATAAAGCTCCTCAGTGCACGGATTATAGAGGACGCCTAAGACGATCTGCCCTTTTTCTGCTAATGCGACGGAGACGACAAACTCCGGCACCTTCATAACAAACTCGCGCGTACCGTCCATTGGATCGACGATCCAAACCCGGTCCTTGTTCAATCGAGATTTGTCATCCTTCGTCTCCTCGGATAGCCACCCATAATCAGGAAACTCCTTTCTGAGGCAGTTCTGGATGATTTGATTGGCTCCAATATCGGCTTTAGTCACAACAGTCCGGTCTACGTGCTTAGCTGCTTGCTTGTAGTACTCGTCGCCAATGGAGAGGATGGCTTCCCCCGCCTTTCGCACCGCATGTTTTACAACTTTCAATTCTGACTCAAGCATTCACCGATCCATATAGACGCAGAAGGTTCTTGTAGGATTAAAACGGCCAGACTAACGGGATAAGAATTGTGGCACAGACCATAAGAATCAAATTGAGCGGCAATCCGATCCGGACAAAATCAGTGAATCGATACCCACCCGGCCCAAAAACCATCAGATTGGTCTGATAACCCAATGGGGTCATGAAGCTCGCTGACGCTGCGAAGGCAACCGCCATAACAAAGGGACGGGGATTGGCTTCGATTTGTCCGGCGATGGCGACGGCGAAAGGGAATACCAACGCCGCGGCGGCATTGTTCGTTACCGTCTCAGTAATCAGACTTGTCACCAAATAGACGCCGGCCAACACACCATACGGTCCTAAAACATCGATTAGATGTACAAAGAATTTCGCTACAACAGAAA
>JARRQQ010000548.1:0-10369 GCA_037381725.1 Sedimentisphaerales bacterium | reverse complement strand
TGAAATAGCGTTCGGCCCTGTCGGGCAGCACCGTGGCGACGTTGCCGTCGATCTTCCGGGCCATCCGGCGGGCGGCCCAGACGTTGGCCCCCGAACTGATGCCCACCAACAGCCCGAAATCTGTGCCCAACTGCCGCGTGGTTTCAATCGCGTTCTCATCGGAAACTTCCACGACATCGTCGACCAACGAAACATCGAGGATCGCGGGAATGAAGCCGTCGCCGATGCCCTGGATCTGATGCAGGCCCGGCTCATGCCCCAGAAGCGCCGAGCGGTTTTCCGGCTCGACGGCGATGATCTTCGTATCTTTCTTGTGCTCTTTCAGGAACGCCCCGACGCCCTGGAGCGTCCCGCCACTGCCGACCCCGGCCACGAAACAATCGATCTTCCCACCCATCTGCCGCCAAAGCTCGCGAGCCGTCTGCTCGTAATGCACGCGGGGGTTCTCCGGATTCTCGAATTGCTGCGGCACAAAGATATGCGGGTCCTCCGCGGCCATCTGCTCGACCCGCTTGACCGCACCGGCGATACCCTCCGAATCGGGGATCAGAACCAACTCGGCGCCCAGCGCCTTGATGAGTTTCTTGCGCTCCTCGCTCATCCCCTCGGGCATCACGATTCGGACGTGACAGCCCATCAGTCGACCGACCAGCGCCAGACCGATGCCCGTGTTGCCGCTGGTAGGCTCGGTGATGATGGTATCTTCGTTGAGTTTGCCGTCCCGTTCGGCGGCCTCGATCATAGCCAGAGCCACACGATCCTTGATGCTCCCGCCCGGATTGAGAAACTCCGCCTTCGCAAAGATCCTTTCGCCCTTCAATTGCAGGAGCGGCGTGTTGCCCACAAGCTCCAGAATATTGTCTGTTAGCATAGCATTCTCACCCTACTCCGTTGCGAACCGGACAAGCCGGCCCGTTCGAAAAACCTCATGAATTTCCTCGATAACACGCTTGGCCGGAGCGACGCTGCTCCGTAAGCCGTTGATGAGATGATATTTAGATCGGCCCCAGCGGGAAACACTTTTTTCGTGGGAATGAGCGATTTTTCTGAAAAATACTATTGCTTCGCGAAGGTTTTTTTGTTATATACGCTGTTTGTGATGCACATTCACAGGGCTGGGGATATCTCGCTTTTTCCTCTCCCTCCGCACCTCAGCCCTGTATCCTTTTTTCCAAATGAACCAATGAGCCAAGGTGTTTTCCACCTCAGTTCTTTCCCAATATGTCCTGCCAATATCGGGCAAAACCTTTCGCGCCTTAACCCGATTTCAGCAAATTTCGTAAGTTGCCGAGATATTGCGAGACTCGCCTTTGCTACGGAGAACAGGGACTTCCCCCTCAATATCGCCGGGCGGTGGTTTTGCTGGGGCGGGCGTGGTTGATGAAGAAGTAGCGGAGGGCGTCGATGGGATGGTCGTAGAGGCCGTCCTTGAGGGGCAGCTCGCTGGGAGACCGGCTGGATTCGGGGTAGTGGTAACATTCCATCGCCTCGATCAGGCGGGGGCAACGCGGTGAGATGACCAGCTTGCTTTGGCCGTCGCCGGAGCGGATGGCCCGGCGGATCAGCTCGACGCCCTCCAGGATGCCGCTTCGCCGGGACCGTACGGCTATTCCCAGCGATCGCAACTCGCGGACGACGCTGGTTCCGGTAACGTCGTTGACACTACCGCCGGCCGGGTCACAAAACGTCGCCGCCACTTGCTCCTCCGCCACGGGTGTGCGGGCCTTCACCTGGGCGGCATGCACGTCGATGGTGGCCCGGCTGCGAACGTACTCATCGATCACCCGCACGATGCCGGACCGGTCTACCTGAATCCACAAACACACGAACGGATTGACAAATCCGAAATCCAGCGTGCGGTGCAGCGGTAAATTCGGATCATAATCCACCGGCTGGACGTGCACCGCCGGGTCGAACTCGCCGAAGACGACATTGTCTAACGATGGACGCTGACAGAGCATTTCTGCCTCCCAGCCCGCCCGGCTGGCCCGGCGCATCTGTGTGATGCAATCGTCGATTTTCAGATAGCCTCTCGCCGCCTTCGCCTTGCCTTGACAATCCGACCACAAAGGGCATTGCGAGCAGCTTCGATCGACACAATTCTCGATCACTTCCCACACGCACCATTTGAAGATCGGTGTATGGAGTTTTGGCGCCGATTTCACGGCCTCTTGCATCAGGCCGTAGGGCCGGTGCATCGTGCTGATCAGCTCCATCGACGCCGTGACGGTCGGCGTGCTCTGCGTCGTGAACTTCGCGGCGGCGAACACATCCTCATCGAACAGCTCAAGCTCATCGCAGCGAAGCTTCTGGATGTGCTGGCCTCGCACGCTGGTGGATGATTGCGTTAAGACCTCTACGGACGAGCCGTTGATGAAACGACACTTGCCTTTGAGGACGGGCCCGGCCAGAAACGGCTCGAAGCCGTTGCGCAGAAAGCCTCTCAGGTACTCATACATCCGGCCGGCCTGCTCGCCCGAGCCGCCCAGGATGCGGACCTGGCAATTCGGCTTGAGAACACAGTCGAGTAGCGTCGCCACCGCCGCTAACTCGGTCTTGCCACCACCACGATTCGCCCAGACAATCGCGTCGCTGGAGGCGAGATCTTCGCTCGCATGTGTTTGACGGGCATCGAGTGCGAAACCGTGCCAGAGATAATCCATCGGGCTGTTATGGTCCAGGCAAATTCGCCTGTCGGGCACGTCGATACCCAGAAAGGCTTTTACGTAGTTCTTCAAGTCGCACCGGCTCTCCGGCGGCCTGCGGCGAAGCTCCATATAGACCGTCTCCACTTTTTGAATGTCACTACGTGTCTCTTGGGAAATCACTTGCGTCATAATGTCACTTCCTGAAATGATGGTTGATAATGGAATTCTTGAAATGAACTGACAGCGTCATCGCATTGCGATCACGCCGCGAATCAGTTGCGAGTAGTACGACTCACCGCACCCCGCCTGTATCAGCGCGCGGTGCAATAGTCAATTGCCAATTGCAAATAGTCAATGGCAAGTAGTCAATCCCCAGGCTCCCACCAGAGACGCGGGTAACCCTGGCCTTCGGCAATCCACCAGATGTCATCCGTACCGTTGGCGGTCTCGTCCACAAAATCCCATCCGGCTTCGAGGAACGTGCCGGCCGTCTGCATCTCGGTGGTGGTCAGGCCCGTCCCCCCGAAGCTGGCCGCGCAGCCGCACGTTTCAACGTCCCAGAAGGACCGGAGGATTACAGATGGAAGAGAATGCAGATCCTCGGGAGGATACCCGGTCCCCACGAGACCGCCAATCCATGGGTTGCCGTCGAAGCCGTCAATCGGCTCGCAGACGATATTAGCCACCGAGTAGCAGGAATCCGTGGTGGAGCTACCTTGAAATCCAACCAAGCCGCCGACGCGCCTTCCCCCGGTGACGTCGCCGGTCGAATAGCAGTTGAAGATATCGCCCAGACTGCGGCCCACCAGTCCTCCGACGTCATGGACTGCGATAACGCGGCTTGCCGAGTATGAAGTTTGAATTGTGCCTTTTCTATAAATTTGGCCAGCCAGGCCGCCCACGTGCGCCGTCGTTAAACCCCACGAGCCCCCCGACGTCCTTGATGCCGGTAACACTGGCTGTCGAATAAGAGTCGGTGATGGTGCCTTGCTGACTGTAAGCGACCAGTCCACCAACTTCCCGGTGCCCCGAGACTCGGCCGCCCCGCACCCGGCACCGGGTGATGGAACCTCCCCATAGATAATTGACGAGTGCGGCGACGCGATTGCCGGCTCCGCCATCGATGTTGGGATCGATCAACCCCAAGTCCCTGATCTCGGCTTGCGCGCCTTCGACGCACTCAAGAAGAGCAACGTCGTTTGAGTCCGCCGAATCATAGGTGAAGTTGGAGATCGCGTGGCCGTCGCCATCAAAGACGCCCCGGAAATAAAAGGGGAATGTTCCAATCATGTTGAAGCCCCCCGGGCCCAATCCGCTAAGGTCGATATCAGCCATGAGTTTGAACTGGCTCTCCATGTCTTCGTTATGGAGTCCAATCGCGTTCATCTGCTCGGGCGTATAGATCAGATAGGGATCGTTCGGCTCTCCCGTGCCCCCGCCATACTTGGCGCTCAGGCCGGAGGGCGATTTGCTCGCTTCGGCCGTGCCGCCGTAGGTTCCCATGTTGATGATCCCGCCATTCGGAGACGGCTCGAACGCTATGGGACTATTCGGATCGCCCGCGTCAATACACGGACTGGTCACATCATCCACGACCCAGCTTTCACTCACCGGCTCCCACCGCCCCGCTTGCGACTTAAGATGATAATCACCGTTATTAGGGTCAGCGAACAACGGGTCAGCGTCAATATTCCCTTCGCCTTCCCAGCCTCCTCGAATATCGCTGTACGTCACAACGGCGTCACCTGCTATCTGGAGCAAAGTGTCATTCCACAGGATACAATTGGTCAAGATGGGACTTGCATCCGAAGAGCTAACCACCCCGCCACCGCCCGTACTCGGGTGATTATCGGTGAAGGTGCAATGGGTCACCTTGGGATTACTGTCCCAACTATTACTCATCGCGCTGCCCCAATTTGCCGAGTTTGCCGTGAAGATACAGTTGGTCAGTATCGGATCGCTCGCATGCTCGTTGTACATCCCCCCGCCATTCCATGCGGCGTTCGCTCGAAACCTGCAATTCATCAATACAGGATTTCCGGAAACGATATAAACCCCGCCCCCGTAATGGTAGCTGTCGTTAGGGTCATTGGGATCTAACTCCGACGTGGGGACATTCGCATTGCCGGCAGTGATCGTAAAACCATCCAATATGGCTGTGTTGTCGGTAGCGCTTGCGGTTACGACGTGGTAACTGTTCTCCAAGTTGTTCGCAAAGTTCGGATCGTCATCGCCGTTGAGGTCGCCGCTCAGGATGGTTTCGTACAGTTCAATGTCTCTGGTGTTGGGGTCGGCTTCGCTGAGGCCGGCGTAGCCGCCTCGGAGAGTCACGCCATTGATAAGCTGGAAGGTGGTGGTTCGCCAATCGAATTCCGGAATGGCGATGAGGCCCTCGTCTGGCCTGTAGACGCCCTGGGCCACGCGGATTTCGGCCGGCGTTTCAGCGAACTTCGCATCGTTTAGAGCCTCCTGCAGGAATCTGTGGGCGTTGGTCCAGCTCGTGCCGTCATTGAGTCCGGCGGCATCATCGTCGACGTAGATGATCTTAGACGCACCGGCCGCGGAGCAAAACGCCGTTAACAAAAATACATTCACCAGGAAACAAATCATCCGACCGTTTATTCGCATCGGCACGATCTCCTCTTCGGGTAGGTCCAGTATATCAAATGATACGTGTCAATTCAAGAAGATACGACCTACCAAGGGTTGACAATCTCGAATATCCAATGTCGAACAAGGGGTGACGGTAGAACTCCTGAGTTGGAAACCTTCCTCCCGTTTACTGCACGCGCAGGCGGAGTTCGGTCCTTCGTTCGAGGGTGATGGGGAGGCCGGCGTGGAGCTGCTCGGCGGTGTAGGCCCTCTTTGAATTGGTCGCCAGATCGTGAACCATGTAGCGTTTGCCCGGCTTGACCGTGAACCACTCGGGGAACTGGTTGATCCGCGGCCAGTCGAGCGGCATTTTCATGATCGTCTGGTGACGCGGCGTATCGAAAATGAGCTTGCCTTCCCAGTCGCTCTCGGAGCGAAGGCTGATTTTCAGCGCGTCCCCGTCCTGGACGGCCCCGAAGGTCACGTCCTTGCGCCACGGCTGGACGGTCAGGCCCTTGGTCTTCCAAAGACAATACATGATCGTCGTCCTGGCGAAGTTCCCGTCCCCGTGCCATCCCTCGATAATGCCGTCCGGCTTCTGGATAGCCCACATGACCTGCGTCTGGTCGTCGATCCACTTAGCTGCACCGGGCATTGGCTCGCGGTTGTAGAGATTGATCGCTCCTTCGATAGAATCGGCGTAGCCGTCGGCGCTGCCGCTCTCCCACGCATAATGACTGTAGCTCGAATAGAGATTGGCGAGAGCGAACTGGACCGCGTTGCGGTACACCCCGGTATTGTCGATCAGATAGACGGTGTAGACGCCGTTCAGATCGTAGCCCCAGTTGTCGGTTAGCTCGTCGCCATGCCGGCCGTTCTGGGGATCGATCCAGTCATAGAACAACCCATGCGGGTCGCGGCCGACTTGCAAAATACGATTGAGCATCTCATGAATGGGCTGTCGATAGGCCGCCTGCTTGCCGGGCATGGCGAAATGAACCGTCGCGTACAGCTCACACAACCCGGAGATGATTTCGCAGCCGTGATCGTCCAGCGAGAGTCTCTGCGGACTGCGCGTCGGATGGTGAACGTCGAGCAGGTAATAGTCGCCCAGACGCAGCGCCCAGTAAAGGTATTTCTGGTCGCCGGTCATCCAATAGACGCGAGAGAGCGTCTGGAGCATTTCGCCGTTGATCTCTCTGCTGTCCGAGACGATGTAGCCATACTGAGTCTCGAGCGGTGCACGTGCCCACAACTCATCGAGGATACGGAGCATCCGCTCGGACCACGGGCTGGGCCCGATCCATTCCGTCAGCGGCAGCAAGCCGTCTTTAATGTACTCCGAGGAACCGAAGATGATGCGATTCACATTAGGCGTCGGTGTCAGAAAGCCCTGCCGGGAAAACGAATACGTATCGGGAAGACTGCCGATGCGGGACGTCAACTGCGTCTCCGTGCGGAGCATCTCGCGCATCCGCCCCTGGTAGAGTGGCCAGTCCGTCAGGGCGGCCGTCAGGACCATGAACGGATAGTTGTCGGCGGCGCAGTCCTCCGCGTTCCAGATGTCTTTGTCCCGCGTGAGGTTCCTGGGGATCAGCCCTGTCTTCGGATCGGCGTGGCGCAGCCAACCCTCGACAGGTGGACAAGGCCAATCCGCCGCGCGAGCGTCGAGCAAGTGACCGGGGGCGTTCGCGCTGGTAGGCACGGTGCCCGAGAGCACTGGAGCACGGTGGAACGACGCGTCGTCATTACATGATGTGTGCCAGGCACTGATGCATCGCCCGGCCATCATCAGATTGCTGACATTGCGAGAATAGAGGCAGCGATACGGAATCGGGTACGGCTTGATCTTGCGGTACTTGGCGATCGAGCGAAACTCCTGGCCGGGGAAAAACTGGCTGTTCTTCGGGTCAGGATAGTGCAGATCGATGGACCACGTGGTCGTGACAAACGAATCCGGGAATCGCTTGCGGCGCTCGACGTCCTGCTCTTTCAGGACGACGTCACCGAGCAGCCGGCGGGATTCACGCTTGCCGGCGACGTATGCCACCCATTCGAGCCGTCGGTTGGCGTATTTCGCCTTGTCGTTGCTGTGGTTCTTCAGGTACGCCCAGTTACCGTAGACGGCGCGAAGGGCGTAATCACGGATAGCCTCGGCCTCCGTGACCTGGTTCTGGTTCATGCCCGTCTCCCAATCCCAGTCGCCGCGAATCAGGTAGTGACAGCTTTGCTCGTTGAAGTGCAAAGCCCAGGGACAATTCGGGAAGGCCGAGGGCTTGTCGGTCTCGACTGAGTACCACTGGACGGAAGCGCCCATCGTCATCTTGTCGGGCTTCTCCGGCGCCAGTGGCTCGTCGGTTTCGGCCTTGCTCTCGCGACCCATCCGGTAATCAGCACCCGCCATGAATCCGAGATTGCCGTCACCCGTGCAGTCTGCAAACAGCGGTGCTTTGAAACGATGCCGCGTGCCGTTCATCGTGTGTTGGGCAATCACGGCAACGATACGGTCGCCTTCTTTCTCGACGTTCAAGGCGTGCAGGTTCAGGAACAGATGGATGTTCTTTTCGGCCCCGACGACGTCGAGCTTCTGCTGGTCGTTGTAGTGGTCGGCAGGCTGGGCGTTGCCTCGCAGGCCGGTATCGAGCTCGTTGACGACGCCGCCCAGCGCCGGATAAGGTGGCAGATTCACTTCGCCGTTCAAGTGAACGCGGACTTCTGAGCTGTTATTGCCGCCGAGGACGGGACGGTCCTGTATCAGCGCCACCTGCAGGCCAAGCCGAGCCGCCGAGACCGCCGTGCACGTGCCCGCGATTCCCCCGCCGACCACGACCAGGTCAAACTCGCCCGCATCCTCCGGCTGCTCGGGCAAGCTGAGCGCCCGTCGGCGAAACAACGCCAACGCTTCGCCGTCGTTCGGCGGAACGAAACCCGCGTCGGCGGAAAAAATGATCGCGTCACAACGCCCATCGAAACCGGTCAAATCGTGCAGTATCACCACGACCTGCCGTTTGCCAATCTGCATGGTGCCGCCGTCCTGCCAGTGCCACTGAGCGCCTTCGGTTCCGAACAGCGTACCGAGGGGCTTTCGGTCGACGATCAGTTGGAAGCGGCCCGGCTTGCCCGGGGCCTGCCACGGCGCGACCCAATCCCGTGTGCGAACCCAAACGTGGTACGTGCCTGGCTTCGGAAATGTCACCGCCGTCGCGGCGTCGCCGACCGGAAAACCCAAACCGTGAGCCAGCAAGAACGGCGAGCCCATCTGATCCATGAACTGCTGATCCACGACCCAGTCGCCCCGATTCGCGAAACTCTCGGCCTCGACAAAAACCGTCTGCGCAGCGGCCGAAGAAACCAGACCGGCGAAAAACAATACGCTGTACAACGTGCTCCGAAAAACTGTCATCTTCCCCATGTCGGCCCCCGACGATAGCTAAAATCAAAAGTCATAAATCATGAACTTGTAAATCCCTTTGCACCCGCCACTGTCAAGTACCGCTTATCTCCACCGGGTACTTCTCCCAGGGCAGGGCGCCGGCTTCGATGATGTGGTTGCGAAGCGCCTTGAAGAGCCTCCCGTACATCTTGTGCCTTCGACCCAGTGGATGCTCCTCTTTCGGGTCGTCTTTGAGGTTGTAAAGCTCCATTTGCTCGTACGGGCTGTTTTGCACGAGCTTGAAATCACCGTAACGAGCGGCGTAATAAGCCCGGCCGCCGTACTGGCCGCCCTCACGACGAACCCAGAACAGGAAACGGTCCTCGGCCGGCTGCGATTCGCCCAAGAGCGTCGGGAGAATGCTCCGTCCGTCGATGGCGTGAGTGACTTTCGCCCCGGCCGCCTCGCAAATAGTCGGATACAAGTCCATCGTCAATGCGACGCGATCGCTCCGCGAGCCAGGCCTGATCTTGCCCGGCCAGACCGCGCACATTGGTTCGCGAATCCCGCCCTCGTACATGTCTTGCTTGCCCGCGCGCAGCGCGCCGTTATTGGCGCCGACGCTTAGCTGGCCGCCGTTGTCGGAGGTGAAGAGGACGAACGTATTGTCACTAACTCCACAATCCTTCAACGCGGCGATGACCTTGCCGATACCGTTGTCCAAATGCTCGATCAGGGCGACGAGCTTAGCGCGCTTCTCGCTGATGCCCGGCTCGCGCTTCTTAACGCGGTCGAGCCACTCGGTGGGTGGCTGGATCGGCGAGTGCGGAGCGTTGTAAGCCAAATACAAAAAGAACGGCTGGCCCGTTTTGGCCCGGCCTTTGATGTAGTCGATGGCCCATTGCGTGAATAGGTCCGTGGCGTGGCCTTCCGGGTCGATTTCCTTCTCGTCGAGCCGCATGTAGTTGTTGCCGTGCCGGCGGTGGGTGTAGTAGTCGTCCATCATATCGCCGAGGAAGCCGTGGAAGTGGTCGAAGCCGCGTTCGATCGGTGTGTTCGGCGATTCCAGGCCCAGGTGCCACTTGCCGACGATGCCGGTGTGGTAGCCGGCGGGTTTGAGCAGCTTGGGCAGGAGTACCGCTTGCGGAGCCAGGTAGCCCCAGTTGTTCGTGATGTACGTGCGGATCACGCCGGGCACGCCCACCATGTCGGGATAGCGTCCGCTCAGCAGCGACGCCCGCGTCGGCGAGCAAACGGGACAATTCGCATAGAAATTATCGAACCGCATCCCGGAAGCCATGAGCGTATCAATATGCGGCGACTTCAAATCCGTCGCCCCATAGCTCGACAAGTCCCCATACCCCAAATCATCCACCAGAATCATCAGAATATTCGGCTTACCGGAAGCCTCTTGAGCGCCGGTCACGCCAACACCCCCGGTCGCCAAAACCGCCGCCCCAGCCCCCATCGCCCGCAAAAACCCTCGTCGTGTGAAATTATATTGACCCATACTCTGATATCCCTTTCTCAGTAGATACAATCAAGAACAAAAGGGTCACTTCCCCGATTTGTTACCATTTCAGGCCGTGGAAAAGGGCCGGTTTATGACATCAAATACTTCCTCTGCCACAAAGAACTTGTATCGTTTAGCGCTCGTTGCTTCTCTCAAAATCCCTGCCTTCACAAGTTTGGCAATGTTATTTCTTGCCGTAACGTACGTTACATCGAAGCATTTGCTAACATAAGGTATTGTCAG
>JARRQQ010000547.1:0-3679 GCA_037381725.1 Sedimentisphaerales bacterium | reverse complement strand
GATACCCACATGACTCGGGGCCAGTGTGGGTCGCTACTCCTTCACTGTACGGCTCTTGCATCCGCTACTCCTTACCAGTTATCTGGCGCATCCGAAAAACATCCTACCTTATCAATTTCCGTGATTGGTTCGGTGGGTAGAGCCTCGCAGTCGCCTGCTGAGGAGGTCTACCGTTGTTCCCCGCCTGATGGCGAGGGTCAGAGCCAAAGGCCAGGAGCAACCCCAGGATCTTTGTGCGAAGTGGTTCTTGCGCGGCGTGAAAAGACGCTGCATTTTTCAAGGTATTCTGCCGATAGTAACCTTACGGCCTCTCCTATGAAAACTTCTTGTTCTCAAAAGTGTTATCATCTGAGAAGACCGGTTTTGTCTGATGATTGTTACCATCGGGATTTCAAAATTGGTCAGTTTGAGTCAATAACATCCTACCCGAATAATCCTTTGATGGTCGATATCTTAGACGGCAATGGTGCTTCTGAAAGGGCCCACGGACGAACCGGCACAAGAGCAAAATGGTTGATGTGACCTTGGAGAGCGCGCCGGTGGCGTGCCTACGGCCGACGGCAGAGGAACCGCAAGCCCTGTGCTTGGATACGACGTATGATCTGCATGAGGTGCGAGCCTTGGTAGAAGGGTCTGCATACACCGCCCATATTTGCTCGCGGGGTGAAGAAACCCAAGCGATCAAGCATCAGGCGGGTTTCAAGACCCGTCGCGGGGTGGCCGAGCGGACGCACAGTTGGATGAATTGTTTCCTGCGTATATTGATACGCTGGGAGAAGAAACCTAAGAATTATCTTGGTTTTTTTCATTTTATTTGTGCCATCGTTATGTTTCGTCGTACCGAGTTATTCGGATAGGTTGTTAGTACGCAGGAACAACAGGGAATCAGACTATGAAAAGAATATTAATTACGGGTGGGAGCGGTTTTCTCGGATCTCACCTCTGCGATAAGCTGCTTGAGAAAGGCAATGAGGTGCTTTGTGTTGACAACTACTTTACCGGCACGAAGGCCAACATCAACCATCTGATCAACAAGCCTTGTTTTGAGGCAATACGTCACGATGTGACATTTCCCCTTTATGTCGAGGTCGATGAGATATACAACCTGGCCTGTCCTGCGTCTCCAATCCACTATCAGTCTGATCCTGTGCAGACAACGAAAACCAGCGTACACGGAGCGATAAACATGTTGGGACTGGCCAAAAGACTAAAGATCAAGATACTCCAGGCGTCCACAAGTGAGGTGTATGGGAATCCGCAGGAACATCCGCAGTCCGAAGGATACTGGGGGTTTGTCAATCCTGTAGGTTTGCGCTCATGTTACGACGAGGGTAAACGCTGCGCCGAGACGTTGTTTTTCGATTACTACAGGCAGCACAAGCTTAGAATAAAGGTAGCCCGCATTTTCAACACGTATGGTCCACGGATGCATCCGAACGATGGCCGGGTAGTGTCAAACCTCATCATGCAGGCTCTCCAGAACAAACCGATAACAATCTACGGCGACGGAACGCAGACGAGGTCGTTCTGCTATGTGGACGATCAGATTGATGCCCTTATTCGTCTTATGAACTCACCGGACGATCTCACAGGGCCGATTAACCTCGGTAATCCTACGGAAATCAGCATTTTGGAACTGGCGCGCACGATTATCGAACTTACGAACTCAAATTCCTCTTTGGAGCATCATGTGCTTCCGTCGGACGATCCAAGAAACCGCTGTCCGGACATTTCACAGGCAAAAGAAAGATTGGGCTGGGAGCCAAAGGTGCCTTTAAAAGAAGGACTTGTGAAGACAATCCAGTTTTTCGAAGGGCTATTTGAAAAAGGATTAGTGTCCGACTTTCAAAGGAAGAACAGATGAGAATATAGAGACATAAGATGTCACCAGGCGGAGGCCAGCTTCATCGTCGTTCATGCTGAACTGTCCACCACCACTTTCAAAAAAGTTGATAATTCACTTTTTGGACAGACCGTCCCTCCCAACACACTCAAGAGCCGCCTGTTGGAGTCCCTTCTGCCCTACGGCCGCGCTAACGAAACAAGGTCGTGACAGAAGATCTCCCAGCCCACGCTGACCACACAATTCTTAAATCCCTTCAAGAGGCAACGACCCAGCGCAAGAACGCGTTTCAACACGGGAAGACTGCCTTCGTAACCGGCACGAACACGCTGACCGCCTCTGAACCCTTCAGCACATTCGCGTTTCTATTCCTCTCGTCGCCAGCAATTTTCGCACTTTGACGGATACCCAAGAGGTTCCATCACAAGATCGATAGGCTAGGGGATAGGTGTGAGACACGACAAGGAAAGCGGCGAACATGGGCCCCTTGTCTGTCCAATACAACCGTTAGCGGTCAAAAGACATGAATTCCAACAACTTGGATTGAACTTTAACAAACTGAAGGGTTCGCTCACCGCGCTTACCTCGACTTGCATTATCGTTCTTTCACTTACTTTTTGGAGGTTATGAGCAAGGCAACACTGTCAGGATGGTAGAACCACTCATGGGCAGGCGAGCCCAACAATGGCAATCGATGAGCGTAGGAATATCGGCAGGGTGCTTCGCAACTACTCACGTCATCGTCCAAGACCATACCATACAGTATGGGCTCTTGCATTCCTGCCGGACCTCATTCCTGGTTAGTCGGTTATACGGACGAAGTCGCTTTGGGCACCGATTTTGTTTCATGGGTCGGCTAATATTCGCTGTCTTGCATCGTCGGTTATGTTAGCAGAGATTTGAATCACCCAGCGAATTCGAGGTTGTATCTTCGGTAGTATGGTCCCGTAATGAATCCGAGCCGCTGCGGACACCGACACTTAGGAAGTGTTTCCACGGGAAGCTGGCTATTCTTTCCGGCCTGACAGGTCTTCAAGAGGTTTCTGTAAATGTCACCTATCTGAGGCCGGTGTCGGCAGGAAGCACGTCTGTCCTAAATGCAAGGTAGTGATAGGTCGATACACTCATTGAGCCTGGCGGTTCAATATCCGGGAAAAACTGTAGGCCTCTCCACGGCAGGTATGCCCTGCTGGGCAATGGATGCGTGGGTGCTCAAATTACATTTGAATTGCGGAAATGATGTTATATTTGGCTCTGGTGAAGGCACTTAACGACAAAGGGGTTTAGTCCTATAATGTGTGTGAGAGCTGACTGTCCAGTTGATTTGAGATAGCCAGTAATAGATGAGGGAGGGGGGATGTCATGAATAGAACGATTTGTACTCGTAAACGTAAGATCTTTTTACTTATCAGGTTATCGCTTCTCCTGGTCCTGAGTTATATGACGCTCAGAACGGTATTGATCGTGGAGAGTGAGGACGAAACGCTCGTGCCAAACTTGACGGGCGGCGCCAAGGACAATGCCCCAGGTATCCCCAAGAACTTCGTAGAAGAACCGAAAAATCTGCCGGGAAGCTCCCCTCCAGACTATTCAGCCATTTTCGAGCGAAATTTGTTTGGCAACCGGACGCTATCGCTGGAAGAGGAGAAACAACCAGAGGTTCAGGATGATTCGGACATGGAGGGCTCAAACAAGGAAAAAATTGACGTCGCCTTGCTGGGGACGGTGGCTGGGAGTCGGGAGGTTTCGCGGGCCATTCTTGAGGACCTCAAGACCAGCGCCCTGAGCCTGGTCAAGGTGGGCGATACGGTCGGCGGCGCTTCCGTAGAGAGTATC
>JARRQQ010000546.1:0-3688 GCA_037381725.1 Sedimentisphaerales bacterium | reverse complement strand
GGGCATGCGTTGGCTATCGGCTATCTAACGACTGATCCGCAGCGCCTCGGAGTCAATATCGAAACGGCCCATACGATACTGGCCGGCCTCGATCCCTCGGATGAGATGGGCTTTTCCTTGGCATACAACAAGCTCTTTACGGTGCATCTGAACGATCAGAATGGCTTGAAATTCGATGAGGACAAGACATTTGGTTCAGTCGACTTGCGAAGGGCCTTCAATCAGGTGCGTATCCTTGACAAGTACGACTACGGCAAGAGCGGCGAGTTCGTTGGCCTGGACGTCAAAGCGATGCGGACCCAGAAACAGGACGTCGCCACGCGGCATTTGTCCAACAGCAGGACGATTTTCCTGCGTTTGGTGGAACTCGTTCGCAGTCTGGACAATGACAAGGTGGAGAAACTCGTCGACGAGCGGGACTACGAAGAGCTGGATATGCTCATTATTAACCACTTGATGGGTCAGTAGGGTTGCAGGGAGGTTTATTCGAATGGCTTCGACGACGAGCCGAAAGACGGTGTTAAGTATTGGCGCGCATCCGGACGATGCGGAGTTTTTCTGTACGGGGACATTGGCTTTGCTCCATGAGAAAGGCTGGGAGGTGCACATTGCGACGATGACGCCGGGCGATTGCGGGACGGTGCAGTATAGTCGAGAGGAAATCAGTAGAATTCGCAGGGCGGAAGCCGCCAAAGCCGCGAGCATATTGGATGGCACCTATCATTGCCTTGAGTGCGACGACATCTTCATCCTGTATGACCGGCCTTCGTTGCTCAAAGTGATCGAATTGGTGCGAAAAGTCCGGCCCAGCATCGTTTTCACGACGAGCCCGTCCGATTATATGGTGGATCACGAGATGGCCAGCAAGTTGGCTCAGACGGCGTGCTTTGCATGTGGCGTCGTGAACGTCGAAACGCCGGGAGCCGAGCCGTTCGAGCCTATTCCCCATCTCTATTATATGGACCCGGCGGAACTGAAGGACATATACGGTACGGAGATCAAACCGCCGATCTTTGTTGATACGACCAGCGTGATGGAGACGAAGGAGAAAATGCTCTGCTGTCACGAAAGCCAGCGGCACTGGCTTATGACACACCACGGCATGGATGAGTACGTGAACATGATGAAAGCCTCGGGCGAAGAGCGTGGGCGGCAGATAAACACGTCTTTCGCCGAAGGCTTCCGGCAGCATCTGGGACACGCTTATCCACAGGACAATATCCTCAGAGCCGAGTTGCGTGACCTCGTTCACATTTTGTAAGGAGACCGTCCATGGCAAGAAAGATCAGCATGCTGGCGCCCGAATGGTGGGACTATACAACGCTTGATGACGAGCTTCTCAACGACGCAGGCAAGCTCATCGCTGATGACATGCTCGGGTTGAGCCGGGAGGGTTTCCGGGTCGTCTTCTACGATACGCTGGAAGACTTTTATTTGGCCGAAGCGCTGGAGTACGTCACCGCATGGAAGCAGGCCACGGCCGACAATCCTGCCGGCATCTGTGGCCCGATTGGCCCGACCGAGCAGTTACCGCTCGTGGCGAGGCTCGTAAATGAGTTGGAGCTTGATCTGACGAACGCCCATTTCTGGGGAATGGATGAATGGTACATGAACGGCAGGGAAGTACCGGTGTCACATCCATTGTCTTTTGCGACGGCGGATATGGAGCTTTGCTTCGACCGGATTCGTGACGGGCTGAAGATGCCCGAATCCAACGTCCACTTCCCGAAGGCCGACGTGGCGGACTACATCAAGAGCTGGGATGGTGTTCGCTGCGTGGTTATGCAGGGCGGACAGGGGGACATCAAGCACTGGGCATTCAACGACCCGGCGAAACGCGAGGGCAAGTACGCCGACGAGCCTCCGACACCGGACGAATACCGGCAACTGACAACGCGCGTGGTGGATTTGCACCCCGTCACGGTCATGCAGAATGCGCGGACCAGTGGCGGCGGGGTGGTAACCGGCGTGCCTACACAGGCGATCACTGTCGGACCCGTTCAGACCTGGAAGGCGGAGAAGGTCTCGATCTGGCAGGCGGGGACCCACGACAATCCCTTTGGCATGAGACTGACGACGCTGATGATCGGTAAGAAGGTCGAGGACAGTTCGGTGCCGATGTCGCTTCTGGCCGGACATCCGAACGTCCAGTTCAATTTTTACCGACCGGCCATCGGCACGTGTGAAGCCGAGATGCACTGAGTGTATATTGACGCGAATAAGATATGACGACGGATGTACTGATTTTTAATACGGCTGTGACGGATTTGCGGAGGCCGGACTTTGATTTCGCCGACGAACTGGTGGGCAAGGGTGGTCTGGCCAAGTGCAAGACGGAAGACATGCCGGACTATTCTCAACAGCAGATACGCGAATGGATCGAGGAGGGATTTGCGACCGCAGGCGGGCCGGGCAACACGGCGCCGTTGATCGCCAGGACGGGTCTGAAGGTTGCCGTGGGGGTGAACCTCGGCAAAGGCGACATCGACCGGATGGATGCCCAGGGCACGTATTTCTACGATGTGATGACCGCTAATGGAATCGACATGTCGGAGACGCACATCCATCCACATCTGCCTACGGGGACCACTTTCATTCACAGCGCGTCGGGCGACGACCGGGGTGGAATCGCCTATTTTCCGAATGCGAACAACGATTTCGATTTCGAGCTTTTCAAAGGATCCGTCGAACGACTGAACCCGAAGATCGTTTACTACATGTACTCAGGCCTGTCTGATAGAGGCGACGCCAACGAAGGGCGGGATTTAGCTCAGTTCATTCAGTGGTGTCGCGAGAAGGGGGCCGTAACCATTGTGGACAGTCACACGTTGACCGGAAATCCTTTCGAGTTGATCGAGCGAGGCGTCGCGGTCAAGGAGTACCGGTTACTGGAGCCTCTCTTGCCCGAGTTGGACGTGTTCTTTACCTCGTGCGATGAGGCCAAGCTGATCGAAAATACCCTTGCTCCGGGTCGACGCTGGTCCGAATTCGCAGATCACGAAAACCACGTGCATTTTCTTGAATTTCTGACCGAGAGATGTTGGCGAAAGGATGGCCGCACGAAGCTGTTCGGTGTCACCGTTAGCGATGGAGCATATGAGCGTCACGCGTCTCCGGACGGTGCCGAAGCCGGGCCGGGCCGGGTGACGTCGCGTTTTATGGTGGGCGAAGTGGTCGACCTTGTCGGAGCCGGTGATTCTTTCAGAGCGGGGCTGATTAGCTACATTGCGTCGCATCTGAGCGAATTCAAGGACGGCTCAATGCGTTGTGAAGAAGCCGTGCAGATGGGCAATTTGTTTGCCTCGCTCTTTATCAAAGCGCCGCTCGGCGATCGGTACGGCAACATCCGTCCGTATGAGAAAATGCAGGAAATCGTTCGCAGCCGTGTTACCTATCCGAGCTTCGATGCGTTGCGAGACGCCTTGACTTAGACACTTCGCACTGAAAGGGAACAAGCATGGCCAAGAAGGATTCCACCTTTGCCTGGCGCGATAAAGTCGGCAATGTTGCTCAGGTGGGGGGGATTGAGACGTCGGTTTTGGATAACGGGCCGGGCAAAGGAACGCGGATCGCCTGGGTGAATACGGGCGGCGGCTTGCGCTACAAAGTGGTGATCGACAGGGGGCTGGACATTGTCGAGGCTTTCTATGACCGGCACAGTCTCGCGTGGCTTAGTCACGCGGGCGTC
>JARRQQ010000545.1:0-5606 GCA_037381725.1 Sedimentisphaerales bacterium | reverse complement strand
GAGGTTTCCGGGTCCATCGCCAAGCAGCTCATGACAAACAAGATCGACTCCAAGGCGGACACCATCCTCCAGGAAGCCGCGACGCTGACCGAGATTCCGGAAGCGGAACAGACCGCCAAAGGGCCGTCGCCGGAAGAGCTCAAGGCCAAGAGCTACGACGTCGCCGCTCAGCAATTGAGCAAAAAGTATAAGATCAAGGTGTACGCCGGCCAGACGGGCTTGCTGGACGCGCTCGATATACAGATGAGCAGGTATCTTGGTGCCCTCTCCCTCCAGGGCTACGGTCAGCATCCCGTCGAGCTGAGCCGGATTGTCTTCGCCGCCGATAAGCTGGGCGCCAGCGAGTTGGGTCCGTACGATGTGCCCAAGCCGCGTCTGTATGAGAATATCGGCCCGCTGAAAAGCCCATACGGCGGCGGAATCCTCACGGCCCTCGTCCGCGTGGTCGAAGCCGTCAAGGCCAAAGCTCCAGAAAACGTCAACGTGACGTTCAGCACACGTACCCTGACTCTGGACGCCAACGAGCCGCAGCCCGGCGAAGACGTCTATTCGGTGAAGGAGCGGGTCGCCGACGATCTCAAAAAGCTCAACGCGATGGACCTGACGAAGAAGAGAGCCGACGAGTTCGCGAACCTCGCGACGATGGACGGCTGGGATAAAGCCACGGGCGTCTTCGAGAAGCTCTACGGCCGGGGCGGTGATCCGAACGATAACGAGCCCAATACGTTCAGCCTCCAGAGCAACACCGGCATGCGCAGGATCTCGCCCGCCACGCTGCAAGCGTTGAGCATCCAAAGCCGGGGCCAGCCCGCCATGACGCTGCGTTTGCCCGATATCGAACGAAACAACCTGTTCATCAACAGGCTCTACAACCTCGTCCCGGCCGACAGTAATACGATCGAGAATCTGCCCGTGGTGACGGAGTTCAAGCCGGACTTCCAGTTTCTCGTCATCAAGAACATCTCCGTCAAGCGCCTCTGGAAGGAGCGCTATGAGCAGGCGAAGATCCAGACGATCTTCGGCCAGGAGCACGCCCAGTCGCAGAGCCTTTCGGCGATCTTTTTGAACCCTGCCAACATATTGAAGCGCGTTGATTTCAAACAGGTCGGAGGCAAGGAGGAGACCGCCGATGTCAATGAGCCGAACGAGCCGGAGGCCGAACCCTGATGGCTCGCTCGAAAGAAGGCCACATACTGATGCTGCTGGTTGTGGGTCTTGCCGGCTGGCTTGTGCCGGGCGGCGGGCACCTCGTGCTCGGCAAGACTAGGCACGCGATTGTGATCTTCGTGACGATCGCCGCGACGTTCGGTATCGGCCTCTACATCGGCTCCGTTGGTGTGATTAACCCCGTCGGGGCCAAGCCGTGGTACGTCGCCCAGATTTTGAACACCCCGGCCGTAGCGGCTTTGGGACAAATGACCAGAACGTCGGGCTATGCCGTGTATGGCCGACCGGGCGAGATCGGGCAGATTTATACGAGCATCGCCGGCCTGCTGAACCTGCTGGTCATCGTTAACGCTGTTTACCTCGCGCATTTGCGTGAAGTCGAGCCTGGCGGAGGCTAAGAATCAAGAATGTCGTCGATTTTCGCAACGTTTGTTTTAGCCAGCTTCACCATCCCCGAGCGGATCGGCGTGACCCCCCTATCCATGTTGTGGCTATTGCCGTTGGTAGCCTCGATTGCCGTGGTCTACAAAGCCACGAAGGTGCCAAGGATCACGGCCGCTCATTTCTTCAAAGAATCCATCCTCCTGTTCGGCTCCATCGTCGTCTTCATGGCCGTCACCGCCATAGTCCTCTGCGTCCTCGCCTGGATCATCACCGAATAGAGTGGCTTTGTTTGGCTTTGTTTCCCGACCCGCCAAAGGCCGCAGTGTCGTCATAAACACCTTTTCAATAACAACTTGTGCTCATACGCCATTCAGAGAATTGGCTTTGTTTTGCGAGCCGCCCCAAAACCCCAAAGACGCGAAGGGCCTCGTTCGTCCTTGCGAGGCCCGGCGGGCCGTGGCAATCTTTGGCTTTGTGAGCAGAAACTCCCGTCACGTCTGGAATTGGGTTTGTTTTTTCAACTGGGCCGCGAATAAGCTCGAATCGGCGCGAATGATTTGCTCTTGAGACGCGGATTTGCGTAGTTTTTTGTACTTTTTTGGCATTTTCACGCATTTTTCGCATGTTTTTTAGCCACAAAGAAATCGTCATTCCGTCAAACGAACTGCCGGACAAGTCGTAAATGGTAGGTACAAGGTCTCCCGATCCCCACCCCCTGATCCTCTGATCGCCTGATCTCCTGAGTCCTGTCTCCCGTCCTCTGCATCCTGCATTCTGGCAGCCATGTTAGATGTGTATTATACTAAATTCTTCGCCCAAAGTCAAGAGGAATCAGTGGTGAGCCACGAATGAACGCGAATTTGCACGAACAAGGAAAAAGAACGTCCTGTAAATATTGTAAGTCCTGTCTAAAAAATGACTTATGTGTTCGCCTTCGCGGCAATTCGCTGCTTCTACCATAACAGCCGCAGAGGCCGCCGAGCACACAGAGCTAATGGTCGGCAACTGCGGATACCCAAGGCACAAGTTTCGTAGATTGCCCGGATTCAGCCAACGAAATGCTAAATGCCACATACTACGTACCAGTTCATTCTGTAATCCCGTCAAAAATGTTGAGTCGTATATCAAAGAAAATACGCAGTTGCCACAATAGATTCTTGGCTCTGAAGCCGGTAGAATACGGAGGGTAGGGCTTTGTGAACGAAGGTCGATAGATGACGGGCGGCACCGCAAGCAGGACAACGAGTATATCTTGAATACGGACAGAGGGGAGCTTTGTCAAGAAAATGAAATGGGGACTTCCGAAAAAATGTACCTGACACCTTTATTTCTCCTGTACGATAAAGAAACTCCCTTCACATATTCATATCATTGTCGCCCAAAGAGAAGCAAAAAGGAGAAGGGCCAAACCATGCCGGTCCTTCTCCAAGCCTACAAAGCAACGGGCACTATTTAAGAGCGGCGTCCTTGCCGCGTACGAACACTCTGTTTACCTTAAAGACTATCTTCGGTCATTAAACACCTTCCAGCCAGCTTGCGGCCAGTTCTTCCAGGCTAACCAAGTCATAACCAGTGAGGTGATGGATCTGCAAGTTGCCGCCGTCAATATACCCGTGGAACTCGTAGATCACGTCCGTCGTGTTCAATGAGTTAATGTCTATCTTGCCATCAATCCAGACCACATCAGTTACATCCACGCCGTCGTAAATGGTTATGCGGTAGAAATCGGCACAATTGCAGTCAGCCAACGGCAAATCTCCCTTTTCTCCAAACCCATTGGGCGGGCATGTTTGGGGATCGGATGCTGCGTCTAAATTCTTGTTGCCCGGCTCACCCAGATCGTCGGCGTTGACCTGGAAGTAATGGAACGTGCCATCGAATCTGAATTTGCCTCCTTGACTACTGCATTTGGCGTTCGCGCCTGGAAACAGCCAAATGGGCGCCCTGTCTTTAGTACCGAAGTTCTTAAACGTTCCGACGCCGTCAAAGTCGAGTTGCTTGGCTGGAGAGGGAGGATCACCCGAAGGCTTGCACCCACCTGGATCGCTGCAGCGAATCTCGATGATCTCCGAGCCGGCAGGGGAGCTGGCCGTACCGCCATGGAATGTAAAGCTTCCATGAGGGCCCTTTTGCTGGGTATGTNNTCCATGAGGGCCCTTTTGCTGGGTATGTGTCCATTCACCCTTGGGCTGCGGTGGAAGTGCCGTATTGGCGCCTGCCTGACCGCCGAAAGTAGCGCAGTCACCATCCGGATCCTCCGCAGTGACGCCGCCTCCGGTCAAACGGCAGCCTTCACCGCCGCACGGCTTTGTCTCTACAGTCACATCGTCACGCTCATTTGGGTCATAGGGCCAGGTGATGTCCGTGCCCAGCGGGTCTTTGCCATGACCTGTGGCGATGAGCGCGGTGGTCGTGTTCACGATTACCTCCACCTCCCAGCACCACGTCTCGCCAGGTTCAAGTATCTCATCGCCGTTGTCACCCGAATGCGGAGGTGCTGGCAACTGGAAAAGGATCTCACTCCCGTCCAGAGCGATTCCATTCACGTCTATCCAGACGTCTACCAGATTCACATTTCCGGTATTCTGTTCACAGATGGTCAGCGTCACTGCCTCGCCTTCACAGACCGGCTCACCGGGCTTCGTAATGGTGACCATTGTGCTGGGATTGCAGGGCTCTACCTTCACCTCGACCTTGCAATATTCATCCTCGTCGCAAATGATGGCCGGCACAGTAGCAGAAGCAGAGGTTGCACCGGGCGCGTCGCAATATTGCACGATGCAACCATCTGGGCATTCTCCGTAACCGAAGGCCTCGTACTTTGTGTTTTCCCAGACAGGGTAATTGGGAATTATCCAGACCCACTGTTCGCCAGGGTCCAGGACACCTATTTCACCGGCGTCGCCGCCATCTGGAGGTGCATCGAGAATCGCTATCAGCGATCCATTCCTTCTCACCTTGACCAGAACATTTGTCAAGGGGACATCTCCGTCATTCAGTTCCAGAATGGTCAGGTCCACGGTGTCATCTGGACAAACCGTTACCTGACTCGCATAGATCTCTACATTTGTACTGTGTAAGCCCTCACATGCATTCGCCGCCGACGCACTGGCCACAATCAAGACGGTTAAGAGTAAGACTCTCAGAGTCTTCATGGTCGTATTCTCCTGACAAATTGTTTGTGAAATGTTTCTGATGACTCGCATTGACCAGGCAGTCTTCTGACAAGTTCACTCTCCTTTGCAGCGTGTGAGCCATCGTTACGGACAGACCACGGCAGGCAACGGTCTTGCCGCCCCATTGCCGGAAGTGCGGTCGTTCCGCTTACGGGTAACATTTCTCCAAAAACCCCTCCTTTCTGCCGCGTTTCGGCAACTCTCGAATTGAGTTCTCGCTCCCTCATCACTGCGTCCAATGCACTTGAACGACCAGTGCGTCCCCGACGACAGCATCATTTCCAAAAAATGATCAGTCTCAATGCATAGACCCTTCACCCCCTTTCGAGACAGCGTCGTCAATATCTGTTCCGGCTGGCCGAAGACGCCAGTCATTGATGAGACTATGTTGTTGGAAAAGGCGATTCCGTATCTGATGGTCTGAGAATTGGAGAGGTGCCAATCGGCCTTGATGGAAGTCGATGATCTTGAAGTGGGAAGGCAGCATCCCCTCTGTGTGCCTCCGCCCATTTAGCGTTTCCGCATAGTTCCTTTGCACGAAAGCAGTCATACAAGTCCCTTTGTCTGTTGAACGACTGCCGGAAACAACCTCCCGGGTGCAAGGACCCCAAAAGCACAGCGGCCTCACACCCTTTTCTACGTCTTATACATAGAGTTATTATAGGACTCTATTCGTATTATCGGACTATCCAAGTGTGTTTCTTTAGTCTCTTTTCACCTTTTTCAGCCACATCTTGCGCGCAGGTTCTCTCTGAGGATTTCAATACGCTTGACGCTGCCTGACCGGAGCTCATATGGTTAGAGTGCGCCACGCGCATCTGGCGTTTCTTCCTTTCCCTCCACCGGACGGGGGCTCTTCAAGGAAAGCAGGTAGTCACC
>JARRQQ010000544.1:0-4645 GCA_037381725.1 Sedimentisphaerales bacterium | reverse complement strand
GCGTGCGACGATTGGGTCATCGCCGCCGGACAGTCCGGCACCGATTATGCCGAATCATTGCTCGATTTACTACCCGGCCGCCGGATGGTATTTGCCTCCGGCGTGACCGGTAGCAGGAAAGAGTTAGCCAACCGGGTTCGCCGCATCTTAAAGGACCATTGTAGCAATCCGCGAACCGGTAGAGCGTGGATCATGTTCTTAAGTATTGCGGCTACGTGCCTAGTTATCGGCGTTGCCTTCGCACAAACTCGACCGGCTGAGTCGGCTCGCGCGAGTGAGGCTGACAGTGGCACGGAGAGACAGGCAATAGTCGCAACATCCGAAATAAACGGACTTATCACGGCTCTTTCGAGTGCTGAATGGAAAGAAAGAAGACAGGCCGCAATGGCCCTGACCCGCCTTGGCCCCTATGCAGAACCCGCCGTGGCGGCACTGACGAACGCCCTGACCGACGAGGAGTGGCAGGTTCGTGGAGCGGCGGCGGAAGCGCTCACGTCGATCGGGCCGGCAGCCGCCTCTGCGGTATACCCTCTGATCGGAACGCTATATGACGTGGAATGGCACGTCCGCCGACGAGCCGCCGAAGCACTTGCCGCGATAGGAGCCGCATCGAAACCCGCTACGGCGGATTTGATTACCGCGCTCAACGATGAAGAATGGCAGGTGCGCAAGCCGGCGGCTCTGGCGCTTGGTGCCATCGGTCCGGCCGCCCACGAGGCG
Organism: Sedimentisphaerales bacterium; assembly: GCA_037381725.1. Taxonomy (GTDB): domain Bacteria; phylum Planctomycetota; class Phycisphaerae; order Sedimentisphaerales; family Anaerobacaceae; genus JAFGTG01. Next base: position 3,925 of record JARRQQ010000544.1, on the reverse strand, counting down.
ATACCTGTATTGATTGAACGGCTCGACGATCCGGAATGGCAGGTCCGTTATGCCGTCGCAGATGCGTTGGAGAAGATTTCCGCCGGAGACAAATCATCTGTTCCCGAGATCATTGAGGTCTTGCTGGATCAGGAATGGAAGAAACGCCGCAGCGCCGCACAGGCTCTTCAAAAATCCCTGCAAGAGGACAAATCCCGAAGATAGTTTCGACGCCGGATTTTCCAACGCAGGGGCGCCAACGGAGATGCCATGAATCCGGAGGTATGGTTCAAAGCCGCCGCCGACGTCGGGATCGAGTTCATTCGTCTTGCCCCGGTAACCTGGGAATCCGAAGGACGCGATTTTCTTCTTGGAGACGCAGATGATTTCACCAGCATTCCCGAACGGGATTACACGAAGCTCAAGAATGTCCTTGACATCGCTTATCGACATAAGATCAAAATTGAACTGACCATGTTCAGTCTGCCCGGAGCACGCAACCGTCAGTTCAACGATTACAAATTCGACTATCGCCTGTGGACCGACGAGAAATACCAGGAGCAAGCCCTGACCTTCTGGAAGGAACTGGCCCGCCGGCTCAAGGACCATCCGGCTATCGTGGGGTACAATCCCCTGAACGAGCCACATCCCGCCCGCAAGGATGGATTCGAGGACGGAGACGAGAAAGGCTTCGAACAATGGCTGGCTCGAAACAAAGACGCCACCGCCGATCTCAACCGGTTCAACCGGCGAACAGTGAAAGCGATCCGCTCCGTGGATTCCGAAACGCCCATCATTCTCGATTGCTGGTTTCACTCGTCCCCGAACGGATTCCGGTATCTGGAGCCCGTCGAAGACAACGCCGTGCTTTACGCATTTCATTTCTATGAGCCGTGGGTGTTTGCCACCTATCGCGTCAATAAGGGGCGATTCTCCTATCCGGATAAAATGCCCGTGGCCGGATCGGACGCGACGGAACCGTGGACACGGGCCGATATCCAAAGCCGCGTTCAGCCCGTGATCGCGTGGGCGAAACGATTTAACGTACCCGCTTGCCGGATCGCTGCCGAGGAATTCGGATGCGACCGCCGCGTCGCCGGGGCCCAGGCCTATCTCGAAGATGCCATCACCACGTTCAACGAGCACAAGTGGCATTGGGCGTTCTACTCCTTTCGCAGCTCCGACTGGGATGGGCTGGACTACGAATTGGGCACGGAAAAGCTGGGCTGGAAATACTGGCAAGAACGGGACAAAGGCATCGCCCACGAAGCCCTCATCCACCGGCACGATAATCCCTTGTGGGACGTGTTCAAGCGAGAATTTGACTCGAAAAGGACAGCCAAGCCCAAGGCGGACTCTATCACAAATCCGAAGGTCCGCGAGTTAGTTGAGGCTTTGAGCAGTGACGAATGGAAAGAGCGCGAAGAGGCGGCCAACAATATCCGGGCGATGGGCCTCGGGGCCAAAGCCGCGGTCCCCTTCCTCATTGCCCGGCTGGAGGACGAAGAATGGCGCGTCCGCAAAGCCGCTGCGAGCGCACTATCCCGCATGGGACCGGCGGCAAGCCCGGCGGTTCCGAAACTCATCGAGGCCCTCACCGAGGAGGAATGGCAGGTCCGCAGGCCCGCGGCTGAAGCGCTGGCTGCCATCGGACCGGCATCGAAGCCAGCGGTCGCGACGCTCATCGTGCTGCTGGATGACGAAGAGTGGCAAGTGCGAAAAGCCGCCGCCCAGGCCCTCGGCGCGATCGGCCCCGAAGCCACCCAAGCCATACCCGCCTTGAAAACAGCGTTCGATGACCCCGAGGAGCAAGTCCGCTACGCCGCCGCCGGCGCACTAAAGAAGATCACCCCACAAACCAGCCCATAGAATCCACCCGAGAGATTTCATTCAAGCCGGCACAATCCAAGCTCGTAGTCTTTTCGATTAGTCGAAAAGACTACGAGCTTTATGCAACAGCACAAACGGAGGATGCGAGGAATGCCTTTTTTCGTCCCCAGAGGCGTTGCTCGGAAGAGGGCGCCACCGGAGCGTTGTAAAGCCGGCACAAGATTTTTTGAAATTACGAATTTTTTCGTTGAATTTTACGAAAGTATTCGTATACTATCTGTCGATGAAGTACTGAAAACCAAGTTCTGAAAAATTGGAGGTTAGGCATATATTATTTTAGAAAATCGTTGTCCTGATTTTCTATAATAACCCCATGACTCTCTGTTAGAGCACAATCTGTCATTTGGAAAGAAGAAAAATGAAAAACCTTTTTTTCTTTCCAAAAGTATGTCTAACCTCCAATTTTTCAGAACTCAAAGAGCGCGAAACAACAGGAGAATCAACATGGCAAGACGCAAGAACTCCCGACCGACCGACAGAGAACTGGCTATCCTTCGCATCTTGTGGGACAAAGGGCCCAGCACGGTCCGCGACGTCAATGAGGCGATGAGCGAGAACACCGGCTACACGACCACGCTGAAGCTCATGCAAATCATGACCGAAAAGGGCCTGCTCGTCCGAGATGAATCCACGTTCAAACACGTCTATCGGCCGGCCCTGACCGAGGAGAAGACCCAGAAGCAATTGGTCGGCGACCTGCTCGACAGGGCATTTGCCGGCTCGGCGGAGAAGCTGGTCATGCGCGCGCTCTCGGCCAAGAAGGTCTCAGCCAAAGAGCTGGCGCGAATAAGAGAGATGCTCGACGAGTTTGAGGGAAAATAATCATGGCACTGGAAAATATCCTTTCATCGGAGACGATCCAGAGATTGGGCTGGACCCTGTTGCACTTTGTCTGGCAGGCGACGGCGGTGGCCATGCTTGCGGCCATTGTGTTAGCCGGACTGCGAAAAGCCACGGCTGGCGTCCGTTACCTCATAGCGTGCGGAGCGCTCGGACTGATCGTCGTGCTGCCCATCGTAACGATGGCGTTGGTTTCGAATGGGGGGCAGCCTCAAGCGCAGCTTGGGGATGGCTTTTCACCCACCATCCCCAAAGCCTTCGGCTTTGAGGCTGCCACCCAGCCAACCGTTAGAGAGACACCCGTGGCGAGCGTCGTGGAGGTCGAGGAACCGCCCCGGCTCGAGACCATTGAAAAAATGCCGGCGGTCCCGTGGAAACAGCGCGCTATTGAGAAACTCGAAGCGTCATTGCCATATCTCGTCGCGGGATGGCTGATCGGCGTCTTCGGATTATCGCTGTGGCACCTGGGCGGCTGGGCACAATTGCAGCGGCTCAGAAGACACTTGGTCAAACCGGTCGATGCCTCACTTCAGGTCAGGCTGAACGAGCTGGCCACGAGATTGAAAGTCAGCCGGGCGGTGCAACTCCTGGAGTCCGCGTTAGTTCACGTCCCTACCGTCGTCGGCTGGCTGCGCCCGGTGATTCTCTTGCCGGCCAGCGCCCTGACGGGCCTGAACACGGAGCAACTCGAAGCACTGCTTGCGCACGAGTTAGCTCACATCCGGCGATATGACTACCTCGTTAACATGCTGCAAACCATCGTGGAAACACTCGGCTTCTATCACCCTGCCGTGTGGTGGGTCTCGCACAAGATTCGCGTCGAGCGAGAGAATTGTTGCGACGACGTAGCCGTCAGCCTCTCCGGCGACCGCGTCCGCTACGCCAAAGCCCTGACTTCGATGGAAGAAATCCGCGCAGGCCGCAATGGATTAGCCGTCGCCGCCACGGGCGGCAGCTTGCTTGAACGTATTGGGCGTCTTGTCGGGAAAGACACCGCCGGCAGTAACCGAGCAAGCTGGATCCCCTCGGTCATCACCATCCTGCTCATCGCGGTTATCGTCATACCCACGACGCTCGCTTTGACCGCTCACAACGAGACGGAACTCTCCGCTCAATCCCTTTTGGATAAAATGCTCGAACATCGTGCGCAGGTCAGGAACCTTCAATACGCAGTAGGAACCGTTATTTGGCAGAATCCAGACGCAAAAGCAGATAT
>JARRQQ010000543.1:0-3707 GCA_037381725.1 Sedimentisphaerales bacterium | reverse complement strand
ATCGGCGACGGATTGGGAACCGGACGTTACCGGCAAGTTCCCAAACTGGACAGGTGGCCTTGTTATCTCCGCCGTCGACCTGGCGCGATTCGGACTTCTGTTTTTGAACGAGGGCAACTGGGCGGGCAAGCAGCTTATCTCCGCTTCGTGGGTCCACGAGGCGACGCGTGTGCAGGTTCCCCCCTCGATCCCTAACGCTCTTAAAAAAAGCACGCGGAAAGGCTCCGGCTTCTACGGATACCACTGGTGGCCCAACGGCGTCACCCCCGAAGGCAAACGCCTGTGGCCCGACGCGCCAATCTCCATGTACGCGCGGAGCGGCTACAATAACAATCGCCTGTTCATCATTCCGCCTTGGGACATGGTCATTGTCCGGCTGGGCCTGGATGGACAGGAAGACCCTATTACGAGCGCCGAGCAAGACGTGTTTCTCAGAAAGATTGGCGAGGCGATCCTCGATCCCATCGTCGAGGGCCAGCGAAAAGTCTGGCATCCTCTGACAGTCAACTTTCGCGGTCCGGCCGCCAGCGAATCCGACGATTCTCCCAACCCGTTCCTGGACTATCGGCTTACAGTAACCTTTAGCGGGCCAGACGGCGTCAAGTACGATGTGCCAGGGTTCTTCGCTGGAGACGGCCACGGGGTTGGCGATGGGAACGTATGGCGCGTCCATTTCACGCCCGATACCGCCGGCCGCTGGTCGTTTCAGGCGTCGTTTCGCAAGGGAAAGCAGGTTGCCGTTTCGCTCGACCAGGATGCCGGGCAGACGGACGGTCCGGATGGGCAGGGGGGTGAGTTTGACATCGCTGGCGCCGATCCGAACGCCCCGGGCTTCCTCAGTGAAGGCAAGCTCGCCCATGTGTCCGGTACGTATTATCTCAAGACCCTGGGTGATGATCGGTATTGGATCAAGGGCGGGGCGGATAGCCCGGAGGATTTCCTGGCTTACGAAGGCTTCGATAATACGCGCTCGGGTAGCCGTTTCGCGGTGAAGAAGTACGCCGGACACGTCCGCGATTGGAAGCCGGGTGATCCCGACTGGAACGACGGGCACGGCAAGGCGATCATCGGTGTGATCAACTACCTTGCCGAACAGCACGTGAACCTAATCTACTTTCTGCCGATGAATATCGGCGGCGACGGGCAGAACGTCTGGCCTTTCGCGGGCAAGATCAACCCGGCCGGCGACCCGGCCAACGACGACGTGCACTACGACATCAGCAAACTCCATCAATGGCAAATCGTCTTTTGCCACGCTCAGGCGAAGGGCATCGTTCTGCACTTTGTGTTCAACGAAGCGGAGAAGAACAACAAGCTCGAACTCGGCGGAAAAAACCTGACGACTGAGCGGAAGCTGTTCTATCGGGAGATGGTGGCCCGGTTCGGACACCACAACGGCCTGATCTGGAACCTTTGCGAGGAATATAATATCGGGGGACTCGATCTCGGACCGCAAAGCATCAAAGAATTCGCCGCCTATCTCGCACGGCTCGATCCGTACGATCATCCGATCACGGTGCACCACGCCAAGGACCCGGTCGAAGCGTGGAGGCCGTTCCTGGGCGACAAGCTCTTCAGCATCACGTCGCTCCAAATCGGCAGCAAAGACATCGAGCCGGTCGTAGAGACGTTCCGAAAGCTGACACGCCAGGCCGGACGGCCAATTCCGATCTCTGTGGACGAGTTTACGGTCACGACAAACGGCAAGGCCTGGATTCCAGTGGACGATTCGAAGACATTGCGAAAAGAGAAGCTGTGGCCGGCGTACCTTTCGGGCGGACAAGTCGAATTTATCCTGGCCGACATGCTCGATACTCAGGACTTCCGCAAGTACGACGATCTCTGGAAGTACATCTGGTACGCGCGCAAATTCATGGAGCAAGACCTGCCGTTCTGGCAAATGGAGCCGGCCGACGAGCTACTTACCGGCGAATCCGTCTGTGCCGGCAAGACCTGCTCGCATGACGGCCAGGTGTTCGCTAAGGAAGGTGAGTGCTACGCGATCTATCTGCCTCTCGCCCGGCAAACCGGGGTCTTGGACCTCAGTGGCGGTACAGGGCAATTCATGAAGCGCTGGTATAATCCTCGCACGGGCAAGTTCGAAGGAACCGCCGAGACCCTCACGGGCGGTCAAAAAGTAGAAATCGGGCTGGCCCCAGCCACACCCGAACAGGATTGGGTGATCCTTTTGAAAAAGTGAATGTCAGATAAACGAGATATCACGAGGCGGGGTTTTCTTAAAGGGACGACCCTGGCCGGGATGAGCGTTTGTAGTGTGCCCGTAAGGGCATCTCAAGGTAACGCCTTGCTGCATCGCTCCGAGGAGTCCGCTTCCGTTGCCGGAGTTTCCCTGACATCGAAGATGAACCTCTACTGGGGTGACATTCACAACCACAACGAGGTCGGCTACGCCAAAGGTTCCCTGGAACGCTCGTATGATATTGCGTGCAGCCATCTTGATTTCTTTTGCTTTACGGGACACTCCCAGTGGCACGACATGCCCATAATGCCCCAGAACAAACATCTCAAATGGGTACGGGGCTTCGAGATAATGAAGAGCAACTGGGAGAAGGTAAAACGCCTCGCGAACGAACACTATGCCCCTGGTACATTCGTGTCTTTCATCGGGTACGAATGGCACTCCAGCACGTACGGCGACGTTTGTATCATTTTCCCCGGCTCGCAGGCGGAGTTGGTCTATCTCAACAGCATCACGGAGTTCCAGACGTTCGCTCGTGACCATAATGCCCTTCTCATTCCTCATCATCCCGCCTACAAACAGGGCTGGCGAGGGCAGAACTGGAGCGTTTTGGACACAGCCGTCTCGCCGGTCGTGGAGATCTTTTCCGAACACGGCAACGCCGAGTCCGACGGCAGCCGGTATCGTTACATTCGCCACAGCATGGGTGGTCGTTGCACCCAAAACACGCTGCAATGGCTGTGGGAGCAGGGCGATCGAGGGGGAGTCGTCGCCAGTAACGACGATCGCGACGGGTACCCCGGTGCGTCCGGCGAGGGGCTCTTGGCTGCGTATGCTGAGACACTAACGCGCGAATCCATTATTGAGGCTCTCAAAGCCCGGCGGACCTACGGCGTCAGCGCCGACCGGATCGAGCTGGACGTTCGCCTCAATGGTCACTGGATGGGCGAGACAATTCCCACAGCCGCGGCCCGAAATATTCACGTTGAAGTCAAGGGCAAGGACGTGATCGATCGCGTCGAGGTGCTGCGCAATAACGAAGTGATCCATCGCGATCATCCCATCGACCGAAAAATCACCGCATCGAGCTGGAAGCAGCCGGTTCTGTGCCGGATCGAGTTCGGCTGGGGACCTTGGGGAGATCTGGACATGGCCCGCGTTTGTGACTGGCGGTTCAAAGTCGTCGTCACCAAAGGGAAGATTCTCACCGCCACGCCCTGTTTTCAGTCAGGCCCCTTCGATGAAGCTCGCCGGAATCGGATTGCAGCCGTCGATGATAAGAGTTGCGAGGTCGTCTCCTACACGTCGCGCACGCAGGCTTACGAAGAACGGGCGACGAACAGTATCATCCTGGCAATCCAAGGCTCGCCGGACACAAAGCTGGAGGTTATCGCGACCCAGCCGGCTCCTGTGACCATCACGAAGTCACTGAGCGAGCTCGCCAGATCAAGCGACGTTCTGTTCACCGGGCCTTTCACTTCAGAATCGATTCTCTTGCATCGAGCCG
>JARRQQ010000542.1:0-3722 GCA_037381725.1 Sedimentisphaerales bacterium | reverse complement strand
GGATACAGGATACAGGAGGGGAAAGCAGAGGTCGAATAATCAATATCGAATTCTGAATGTCGAATATCGAAGTACCCGTCATCCGCGATCGCCTATGCGTCATCTCATATTCTTCCGGATTGGGTGCATCCTCATCAAGTCAGTGAAATCAGTGAAACCCTTCGGCCATACTCAGGGCGGCGTCTGAGGCTGATAAGCTGCGAAAAAGTGCAGAAAAATGCGCAAAAATGCTCAAAGACTCACAAAATTAGCCATCAGTTCACATGAATTGACACGAATGATCCGGTTTAGCCTGCTTCGCTCGGTATTGATCCTGTCTATCCTGTTATCCTGTCAAAACAAAGCCAATCCGCCAAAAGGACTGGCGGACAAGTTCGGCGGAGACTCAGAGATTGCCATGGCCCTTCGGGCCTCGCAATGACGTTCCTTCTACTTCTTCGTGCCTTCGTGCCTTGGTGGCTATGAACGTGTTCTCGAGAAACAAAGCCAATTTGCTTCATCTTCTTGAGTCAGTGTTTATTCGAGTTCATTCGTGGCTAATCCTGCAAAACAAACCCAATTTGTCGTTCACCGCCGAGAGCGCCGAGAAAGAGTATTTGCAGGAGTTATGAAACAATAAGGAATACCGATATTGATATTCTCTCGGCGATCTCCGTGGACTCTGCGGTGAAAAAACAAACCCAATTAGTGCTCATTGGTGTTCATTCGTGGTTAATCCTGCAAAACAAAGCCAATCTTAGAAAGGGATTTTGCGATGACCTGATTTTAGACCGGATTTTCAAGGCTAATATGAGTTATCATGCTTCGTCATTCGGTTGCGGGGCGGGACAGGTACAGCACGGCGTCGCGCGGGAATGATCGGGGCGGGGTGAAGCGCTGGGCTTTCTTGCCGGCGGCGACGGGGCGCGCGGTTGATGCTTCCCCGGCTGCGACGTCGAACCATTCGGCGTTGAAACGGCCGGACGCGGCTGACAGGTCGAGCGTGAACGGCTTGCCGTCGGGGTCGAAGACTAGGTATTCCACGCCCGGATTGGCCAGGCAATAGCCCGTGGACGACAGAGCGCCTTGCGGCGTCATGGCCGCCAAGTCCATGCGTTCGGCGTAGCGGCGGGTGTCGCCCATCGCACGGCGGAGGGCCTCCCATTTGGACGCTTTCTTTCGGCCGTCGATGATGCCCTTGGGGAGCGGACTATCTCCGATGTCGTCGTACCGGTCCATGAAGATCGGATTCAAGCCCCGGCAGAAGGATTTCCACACCCAGACTTCGGAGCCGCCGATGCCCCACAGGTGGTCCGTATCGCTGAGGATGACTTTGCTCCCGTCGGCGGGCGGCGGGTCGAATTTGTAGTCCTCCCGGCCCTCGGCCCTCGGCGAGACCGCATCGGCCGGACTGTCGAAGAGGTTCGCGTTCGAGCCGGGATCGCTCGCGTCCCACTGAAACGTCATCAGGACCGGGTGCTGCTTCGGCTTGCCGCGTTCGTATTCTTTGATGAACCGGATCATGTGGTACTGCCATTCGGTCGATGCCCCGTCGAGCTCGTTGCCGATCTCCCAGAGGACGTTGTCCAGGTCGTTTATCGCATCGATCACCCGGCGAACGTAGGCTTCCTGTATCCGTGTTATCGTGGGTATGGATAGCGTATGGATCTCATTGCCCTTCTGGTCGCCGTTCGGGTCTCCATCGATGCCGTTGATGTTATTCGCCCGGTTAAAGGGATGTCCCGCCCAGGGATTTCCTTTGGAAGGGTCCGCCCGCTTGTTGGTCTTTTGCGAGACACTGAAGCCCTGGAACAGCATGACGGAAACGTAAATGCCGCGCTGCCCGGCGACGGCAACGCGGTTCCGCAAGCGGTCGAGGAACGCCTGGTTCACGGCGTTCAGATCGTAGCGCGGGTAACCGTCCAGGGCGTTGCCAGGTCCCGTTCGCAGAAAGCACGTGGGTTCCCACCGGATATGCTGGAGGGGGCCATGACTGTACGAGGTATGCTCCCACGTCCACAGCCGGATGAAATTGTGGTGATACTGTTCGAGAAAATCAAGGTATCGCAGATAGTCGAAATCCGGTGTCACGCCGCGGTAGCCGCCGTCCTGCAGATTGGCCCAGGTGTGGGAGCCGGTAAGGTAGACGGGTGTCTTTCCGTCCGCAGTGAAATAGCGCGGATTGCTGGCCAGCACCCGGAGCGGTCCGGCGGCGGTTTGCGCTTTCGCCCGCGAAGGAATGAGTACAACACTGATTCCAAATATCAGACAACCCACAAGGTGAAGACGCTTTTGCGGCATGATTGGATCTCCACTTTCTATTTCTTTTGAAAGGATTTGTATGATTCACATGGGATTTACCTAAGACGCGATTGAAAGTCGTATTCGCCAGGGGCGACTTCGAAGATTGCCCGGCTGAGATTCTTGCTCGCTCCGTGAGCCGGTTCCATGCGCAGGAAGCGGATGCCTCGGACCTGACCCACGGGCCGGCCGCTTTCGGCTACGTCTTGGGAACTCGTCGCTGGGACGACCACTTCGGCTGTTGTATTCGAGGGGACGGTGACGTGCCAAAGGAAGTGATTTTCTTCGATTCGCCAGCGGCTTTCGATTCGGCCGGAAACGCTGTCGTAGTAGCCCGAGGCGCTCGTCAGATCGCCGACAGGTTCCGGGCGGAGCAGTAAATGCTTGAAGCCAATCGAATCGGGTTTCTGGCGAATGCCGAGGATTGAATTCTGGAACCATTCCTGGATGTGGCCGAACATGCAATGGTTCATCGATGAGCCGGGCTTGTCCCATCGTTCGGAGAGCGTTTTGAAACCGAGCTTGAGCATGTGGCCGTAGCCGGGCGCATCGGTTCGGTTAATCATTCGATACACTACGTCGGAGCGGCCGCCGTCGGCCAGTGATTGTACGAGCATTCGGAAGCAGACCTCGCCCGTGCTCTGGCGATACTGCGCTTGTTCAAGTTTTGTCACGAGATTCGCCAGCACGGCCCGGCGGTCCTCTTCCGGGACAAGGCCGAAGCAGAGCGCCGTAGCTAAAGACGCCTGCGAGCCCGTGGCGACGGAGTGCTCGGCCGGCCTGTAGTAGGCTCTCATGAAATCCCGCTGGACTTGTCGAGCGAGCTTGTCGAATTCGGTCACGTCTGAGCTGTTTCCAATTTTCTGTGCGATGCGTTTGAGGATTCGAGTGTCATCGTAAAGGAACGCCGTGGCGGTCAGCTCCGCCGGGGTAAGCTGTGATGCGCCGCGGTGACCCTGCTTCGGCGTCCAATCGTACCAATCACCGAGACCCGGCTTGACCAGCCCTTGTTCGTTGCGCGTCGAGGCCAGATAGCGGACGTATCGCTTCATCGTTTCGTATTGGTGCACTTCGGTCGTCTCATCGCCGTACCATTTGTGCAGCAGGTTCGGCAGTTGCACACATGCACTGCCCCATTCGGGCGATTCGAAAAAACCTCCTTTGAATCGCGTGTACTCCGGGGCGATGTCGGGAACCAGGCCGCTATCCAGTTGTGCTTCGGTCGTGTCCCGGCAGATCTTCTTATACAGATTGTGAACGTCGTAGTGATAGAAGATTGACGGGCCCATCAGGTGAGGCACTTCCAGCCAGCCGAGCTTCTCACGATGTGGGCAGTCGGTGATCACGCTTTGAAGGTTGCTGAGTTTTGAACAATGTATTGATTTCATAATCCGACACTAAGCACAATAATATTATCAATAAATTCAGGTTTTTTATTGCAA
>JARRQQ010000541.1:0-3733 GCA_037381725.1 Sedimentisphaerales bacterium | reverse complement strand
TGTTATCAATTGAGTTGGAAACTAAGGAGTCATGAATTGGCGACACTATTTAACGACATCAAATTCGGCATTCGCATGCTTTGCAAACAGCCGGGCCTCACCCTGACGATTGTGTTGGTCTTGTCTCTGGGGATCAGCGTAAGCGTGGCCATTTATGGCTTTGCGGATTGGTTCATGTGCCCCCCTTCACCTTTTCCTTTTCCGGATCGTATCGTACATATACAGACGAGTGATGATCTCACGTATTTGGATTATCTGGCTCTCCGGGACCAGCTTAACAGTCTTTCGGGATTGGCGACCGTCAGCTACTGTGAACGTTACATGACAAAGGGCCAATTGTTCCGGGAATATAAGACGGCGAGGGTCTCCAGGAACTTCTTTTCCGTGACCCAGGTGCAGGCCCACTTAGGTCAACTGTTTTCGGAAACGGACAGTAATGAACTGAAAAACCAAAATACTGTGGTGCTAAGCCACCGGCTATGGAAATCACAGTTCGGTTCAGATCCGACGATCATCGGCCGGTCGATTATTTTCAATTATGTTAATACGATTGTTTTGGGTATCGCGCCTCCACGGTTTCGCACCATTGAAGGAAACGATTTTGAAGGAAGCGAACATGCAGGTGTCATTGATTTTTGGATTCCCGATGATTCCACGGACGAGAAGATCCTAAAGCTGGTAGGGTGTCTGAAGCCCGGGGTGACCGTGCAAACCCTGCGGATGGAAACCAAGGCGGCGTTTGAGAGACTGAAGCTCAGGAAACGGGATAGCCTGATCCCTTTAGAACCCAGGGTTGAATCGGATCATGACCACCGTTATGCGGGTGGCTTTTTTTCCTTAAAAGTCATGGTCCTAATCGTGGGCGTTGCCAATGTTATTCTGCTGATTGCCTGTTTGAATGTCTCGGGCCTGCTCCTGGCCAAAGCCGATGCTCGACGTCAGGAAATGGCTGTGCGCCGGGCCCTGGGAGGATCACTGGGCCATCTCATTCAACAGTTATTAACCGAGGGGGCCGTACTCGCGATACTGGCCCTGGGAACCAGTATACTTCTGACGTATTGGATTATGAACCTGGTCCGGCCAATCCTGCCGGAGAATATGGGTGATCTCTGGCAAATCCAAATCTTCAATCCACGGATCGTGGGCTATTCTCTCTCTATTTCCCTTTTGGGCACATTCCTCTTTGAACTCGTACCGATCTGGTGTGCCTGTCGAACGGATCTTATTCCTGCACTCAAAGCGGACCGGAGTCATACGTCACGCCGTCAGCGGAGGAGCTACGGAATGCCCATGCTGGTTGTCTCGCAATTGAGTGTTGCCTTGATCTTGCTGGTATGCGCCGGTCTTCTACTGCGAAGCCTTGTGAAGGCCAACTCTGTCGATATATTAGGTTTCCAAAAAAAGAATGTCCTCAAAGCAAAATTAGGATTAGACGGAGATACGGATCACAACAAGATCCTTTTAAGGGACATGACGAATCAGTTACGAACGCTCCCTGGTGTTAAGAATGTCGGCCTGGGTCTACGGGCGCCCACGGAATTTACGCGATACTGGAGGGAATATGAAGTGTCTTCCTCCGGTGGAGAATCCTTTCGTGACGGTCACCGGGAAACAATTCGGGTTAACGTTGTCGATCCCGGCTATTTTCCTACCGTAGGTATACCTATTCTAAGGGGGCAGAACTTCTCCGAGCGAGTCGATCCATTGGATTCCAGAAAGGTCATTATCAATGAAACCTTTGCGTCACGATTATGGCCCGGCAAAGATCCGGTCGGCCGCTTCATCCAATTGGTGGACCGCGACCGTTCGACGACAGAGGTGTCCCAAGTTGTGGGCATGGTCTCAGATATTGTCAAATATCACGTCGGACGTGCCCCGGATTCCGAGCTATACATTCCATTGGAAGATCCATGCCCTCGTGACCTGACACTGTTGGTGAAGACCCAGGGAGACCCTCGCCTCCTGGCTGATCCCGTAAGCAGAATGATCCGAGGTCTGGGCAATACCATTCAAGTGAACGCCATGACCACGCTTGCGCAAGAGACACGAGAACTGACCGTTGAGCAGAGGTTATGCGCCAGGCTCGTGGGATTATGGGCTTTAGCCGGCATGGGACTCGCGAGTATCGGATTATACGGTATTGTCGCTTTTACTGTAAGTCGGCGAACCCGCGAGCTGGGTATTCACATGGCCCTGGGTGCTCAACGACAAGATGTCATGCGTATGGTCATGGTGCAGGGTCTCAAGCTGAGTCTGATAGGGTCAGGGCTGGGCCTCATTGGATCACTGATGATCTGCCGAATTCTCAGAACCGGTTTACACGGAATCAGTCCTTTCGATCCCATTGCCTTTGCAGGTGCGGCCGGCGTCCTAATCGGAACGGCATTGTTGGCCTGCTATATGCCCGCACGCCGGGCCGCGCGCATCGATCCCATGGAAGCGTTGCGGTATGAATAAGACTTTGAGAAACTAGGGACAGCGGGGCTGTTGAAAAACCTGAGATTGCTTCGTCGCTCCGCTCCTCGCAATGACAAATAACACCTTTTCCTGTCATTGCGGGCCTGGCCCCAAGGAACCGATTCAAAGAACCGCGCGGCAATCTCAAACGCTATGATGGGACTTTTTCAACAGCCCCACTGTCCCTAATAAACCCAAGTATGGTTGCAGATACAATAACGGCTTCATACAAATTCAAAATGTCCTGAATTTTCAACTTGAACTTCTTGTCCCCTGTATCATAGACTATGCTTGGAGTGCCCATTTGGGGTACATGAACCAAGCTGGGTCCAACCCGAGACGAACTCTAAGGAGGAAACCATGAAGCGACACTTGAAAACAGTCAACATACGCATGGTGATTGTCATGACTATCTGCCTAATTGGATTGAAACCCAATGCCTGCCAGAGTCAGGCAATCCGGTCTTCCGATGCTGGATTCCGCCTCGGATACGAATTGCAGGTCGGCTGGCAGCGTATGGACCAGGGCGTGAATCAAGACGATGTCACAATCTATGATGACAACGGCGCCATGGTATCAGTACTGAACCTTTTTAGCTTTTCCTGGGGTTTTGAGTCAACAAATGCTTACTTTGAACCCATTGTCTACCTGGGCACCGGTACGGGCACCATCGACAACGGCCGACTCATCGGCCTGGCCGACGCAGAATTCGACCAGTACAACGGCTTCGCTGGAGGGGGTGGCTTCAAGAGCCGGCTCTCACTGGCCGAGACCCGCATCCGTGTGGGAGTAGATGGTCGCCTCATCCACTATCAAGGGGAAAGCCAGTTTAAGGTCGATAACATGTCGAGTCTGAACAAGACCTACAACTCGAAAACAACCTTCTTGGAAGTGGTGGCTGTTTTGGATTACAATGATCCTCGTTTTCGGCCTTATATTGCAGGGGGATTCATGGGCTTCTTTAACAAGTTTGAAGACAAATCGAATACCCATGACACGGTTGAGATCAATTCCGAAAACCCCTTTGGTATTAAAGGCGGCATCGAATTCCGACATCTCCTTAATTCCGGACTCTATGCAACCATTGATCTGGGCTACTTTGCCGGTGGACCCGTCTTTGCCTTAGGCGCCGGTTATCGATTCTAACACTGCGTACGTGAGAAAACGTCTGTCCATGAGGAGTATGAGCGTCACATCTACTCCCACACGGATGCGGGTCTCGGCCAGTGAGAGCCGGCTCTTGAAGCCACCCCCTCCAGCGAAGCCGTTGTACTGG
>JARRQQ010000540.1:0-3737 GCA_037381725.1 Sedimentisphaerales bacterium | reverse complement strand
AGCGCCCAACGAGGCATGCGGCATCCTTGCAGGTAGTAGCGGTAAGGTCGAAAAGCTCTACATGAGGACAAATGTTGATCGAAGCAGCGATCACTTTATGATGGCGCCCGAGGAGCAGTTTGCGGTGGTCAAGAATATTCGCTCGATGTCTCTTGAGATGCTGGCGATTTATCACAGCCATCCGGAAACACCCGCCCGACTTTCGGAGGAAGACATTCGGCTGGCTCTCACGCCGGACGTGATATATGTCATCGTCTCACTTCAGGATGCTGATGTTCCTGTTGTGAAAGGTTTTCTAATGGAAGAATCCAACATAGTCACGGTGACTGTAGAGATTTTGGAAGAATAAGAATGAACGAATCAAGAGAGCCAATCTTGCGAATTCCGAAAAGCGTCGAAGAAGATATTGTTGGCTATCGAAGTCAGGTTAAGAGATTCCTTCAAGGTGAAATGTCCCCGGTTGCCTTCCGGGCGTACCGTGTCCCCATGGGGATCTATGAGCAAAGGACGGCAGACACATATATGGTTCGGATACGCGTCGGCGCCGGATTGGTTCTGCCCTTTCAATTAAAGCGAGTGGCTCGATTGAGCCAATCTCACGGCAATGGAATTGTGCACGTGACAACCAGGCAAGATATTCAAATTCACCAGGTCCGCATCGAGGATACTCCCGATGTTCTGGAGGGGTTGCTCGAAGTGGGGCTTTCGTCGCGAGGTGGTGGAGGTAATACGGTACGAAATGTCGCCGCCTGCCCTCGATCGGGTGTTTGCCCGGACGAAGAATTCGATGTCGCTCCACATGCCATCGCTACGGCTGAATATCTCTTGCAGGACAAAAGCTCGTTTAACCTGCCGCGGAAATACAAGATAGCGTTTTCCGGCTGCCCCGCCGATTGTGCATTTGCTTCGGTAGCAGATTTGGGATTCTTTGCCCACAAGAAGGGCAACGTGAGGGGCTTTTCGGTTTACGCCGCGGGAGGATTGGGCTCGAATCCCACAGTAGCGGTGAAAATCGAGCATTTCATCAAGACCAGCGAAGTTTTTGAAGTAGCTGAGGCCATCAAAAGGCTGTTCGATAAATACGGCGACCGTGCGAACAAGCACAAAGCACGGTTGCGGTATGTCCTCGCGCGATTAGGTATCGAAGAATTTGTCAAATTGTACGAAAAGGAGAGGGCAACACTGAAAACTGTTGGTCTCCCTTATGAGCCACCCGAGATTCGTGATCTTGGTGGGGCTGATGACAACCATGATACATCTGGTAGTTCTGAAAGAAGCCACAATAACGTTTTGTTGGAGAAGATCACCGCTCGTTACACTGTGCGATTGCAGCTCAGAAATGGTGACATCCCAGCGCACGACCTTGATAAGATTGGCATCGTTGCAACTCAATACGGCCAGGGACTTGTGAGAACGACTCAGCTTCAGGACCTTTTAATCACGGGCATTGGGGCTGAAGATCTCGATAAGGTTAACAACGAATTAGAAAGGCTCAGCATTGATGTTTTCGGCGAGAGCGCTCCCAAAATCGTCGCCTGTGCTGGGGCGTCCACGTGTAAATTAGGATTATGCCTGTCGAGAGGTTTGGCAGATGCAATCACGAATGAGCTGCGCCAATCAGATTTGGGAGCTAGCGGACCCGAGACGACTATAAGGATCAGCGGTTGCCCTAATTCGTGCGGGCACCACTATATCGGTGGCATCGGATTCCAGGGAAAAGCTAGAAGAATAAACGGCAGGCTGATGCCGTTCTACGAGGTCTTCATTAGCGCACAGATGCTTGAAGGCCAAGCCCACCTGGCGGAAAAAATAGGTACGATTCCCGCCAAACGGATCCCCGGCGTGCTGCGACAAAGCTTGAGTAAAGGTAACGTGAATAAGAAGCGTCTCAGGACTCTCGTGGCCGAACATAGTCGTATCAATGCGGAATTGTTGACGGAGGATGACTATTATGATTATGGATCGGAGGAACCGTTTTCACTGGCCGGGCGAGGTCCTGGTGAGTGTGGCGCGGGGGTCACGGACATCATAAAGGTGGATATCGAAGAAGCCAAAGAGGCTATCAAGACGAGCCCAGCTAGTAGTGAAAGTATTTACAGGGCGATTATAGCCGCCGCGAGAGCGCTTCTGGTTATATTCGGTTTGGAGCCCAAAAAGGACCGGGAGGTATTTGCCGCATTCAGCAAACATCTGATCGAACCGGGTTGGGTCAAATCTCAAACACAACAATTTCTCAACGATGTAATTGATTGGCGTATGGGCGAGAGAAAGTCCATCGCTGACCTTTTGCCTCACGTTCAGGATTTAACCAAGCGAGTGGAAGAACTCTTTTTATCTCTCGATGCCAACCTCCAGTTCAAGACCGAGCGCGTCGAGCAGAGAGTCTCCGGGAAGCAAGCTGGAGAGAAAAGAAATCTCATCGATTTACGAGGAGTCGCATGTCCCTTGAATTTCGTTAAAGCGAAGCTTGAGCTTGAGAAGGTCGAGGTTGGTGAGGTTCTTGATGTTCTGCTCGACGAGGGAGAACCGGTAAGGAATGTTCCTGTGAGTTTTACCGAGCAGGGCCACGACGTTGAAAACATTGAGGACCTTGGTGCCCACTTTTGTGTGAAGGTACGTCGAAAACGATAGCCAAACGTTAGATCATCTATCGGAGGATCGAGAGAATGAGTTTAGCCAAAGACATGACCGAGCTGATTGGAAAAACCCCTCTGGTCCGGCTCAATAGAATTTGTGAAGGTTGCAAGGCGAAGATAGCCGCTAAATTGGAATTTTTCAATCCCGCCAGCAGCCTTAAGGATCGTATTGGTGTGAGTATGATCCTGGCCGCAGAACGCGAGGGCAAAATCAGGCCCGGAATGACTCTGGTCGAGCCGACCAGCGGCAATACGGGAATTGCCCTGGCGTGGGTCGCCGCGGCAAAAGGGTACAAGCTGATTCTGGCGATGCCCGAATCCATGACGGTGGAGCGGCGGAAAATACTGAAATTTTTCGGCGCGGAAATCGTGCTAACGCCCGCCGAGGGGGGAATGACGGGAGCCGTCAAGAAGGCCACTGAGATTGTCGAAACAAACGACAATGCGATCATGCCCCAACAGTTTAAGAATCCTGCGAATCCTCAGATTCACAGAGAGACGACGGCTGAAGAGATTTGGGAGGATACGGACGGAGCAGTGGATATTTTCGTTGCCGGTATAGGCACAGGTGGAACGATTACAGGTGTTGGTGAAGTGCTCAAATCGCGAAAATCGTCCGTTAGGATTGTGGCCGTGGAGACGGCGGCTTCCCCCGTTCTTTCCGGCGGCGAGGCCGGCCCACATATGATTCAGGGAATTGGAGCCGGTTTCGTCCCGGAGGTATTGAACAGAGACATTCTTGACCAAGTCGTCCAGATAACGAACGCAGAAGCGTTCGAGACCGCCAAACGCTTAGCTAGGGAAGAGGGCATCTTCGCCGGCATATCGTCCGGCGCCGCCGCGGCGGCGGCGTTGAAAGTGGCCGAACGGGAAGAAAATACCGACAAACTGACTGTCGTCGTACTACCTGACACGGCCGAGCGCTATATCAGTACAGCCTTATTTGAATGAGAACCATCGACATATGACGTCCGCCAGACGTGCAAAAGTAGTTGCTCCTTAACTGAGCGGTGGTACCGTTCGATCTTGCCCTTGGTCTGGGGATGGTAAGGCGATGCAAATATATGACCGAGTCGTTTGGCTTCGAGATACTGGGCAGAG
>JARRQQ010000539.1:0-4258 GCA_037381725.1 Sedimentisphaerales bacterium | reverse complement strand
GTGAGCGTGTCGGCTTCCAGGATGTACGAGTCCATCTTGGCCACTGTCGGCCAGCCGTCAGTGATGCACATCAAGTATTTCTTGAGCCCAGGTACCCAGGTGGCTGTGACGCAACCCATGTTATTGTTCCACTCGATCAACGGCTTGATGTTCTCGAAATTACCCGTCCAGGCAGGTTTGCCGTCTGCGCCGTGGCCCCCGAAAAACTCATAAGCCTTGATGTCATTGATTGTTTCAGGAGATGGCTTGACGCGCGCCAGGTAGATCTGATCGGCATTAATCCAACTCAGATTGGCGTGCGCAAAGTCCGTATGACAATCCTGTACTTCAAATCCTCCTCCTGGCGCAGGCTTGATACAAGGACGCGGTTCAGGGTCGTCCACGATAGTGCCCATGCCAAGCAAGTAGGCCTTTCCATCGGGCGAATGTTTCATATTCTGGCCGAAATCCACAAAATGAGGCGCCCCCATCTTCACTGGGCCGAGATACACTTTGGGCTCGGGAAATAATGGCGTTTCGGGTGAGAGAGGCGAAGGTTCCCACGTCTTGCCCAGATCCCTCGAGATCTGGAAACCGGGCATCGGCCCCAGGTTCGGCCAATTCCATGTGAATCCTTTGTGATCGAACCTTCCGGATGGGCCAAGACAATAGGTGCCATAGTACCAGATACCGTTATGAACCAATGAACCCGCTGGGTATCGTCCCATATAAGGCTTGGCACTGGCAGGTTTGGGAGGAGAGGTGTTTTTGATGATTAAATTGAGTGGATCGTCGCCGATCATTACGGCGTGACCCGTGTGGGCCATATTGCCGTCATACCCGGACCTGCAGGAGATTCCATCGGTTGTTCCGTCAGTCCATGGAGAATACAGATTGCCATCACTTGCCCAGGAAGGATACCAAGTATCACCACAATGATAATCACTATGGCGACCGGTGAAAAATATCCCCGTCAACGTTTGCGATTGCTCGAAAGGGCAGCCGTCGGGGACTTCAGATTTCCATACGAATCCGTTATCGGCGTCCTTTGGCGTGCTCTTGTCGCTGGCCACTGAAACGCCGACCGTTATGGATACAAGCGTGAAGAACAGTGATAGATGTCGTTTCATTGGATATTCCTTTCGTTGTGAACGCGAGGGGTAGCCGGCCGTAAAAAGCGGTAGCTTCTGACGGTCCGACTTGATCCCTTTGTTAGTGGTCTTTCACTGCCTTTTGCTTCTCCATTCACTGTAGTCAAAATGAACGAACTGGCCATAATCTTCATAACCCGTGTCTTGTATATCGCACAGTTTCTCACCGCAGAAAGGGCAATAGGCTATTTCCAGATACGTCTCCCAGAGTGTCTGGCCTTCCTCTTCAAGAATATGGTTCCGCATCAGATCTTCTGAAGTTGCCTCACGTCTAACGATAAGTCTCCATGTTTTGTTGTGCCTGATTACGTTGTCCATAGAGTAGAGGACTTGGACTCCTTCTTTGGGCAGATGACTACACTCATGTAATTTCCAGGGTACTGGCATCTCAGGCTACGCGCCAACTATGTACACACGGTTCCCGTTTAACACGCCACGTCTCTTGTTGCTCAAAGGGAGCCTATCAGACTCCGAACACCTTAGCCTTCACTGCTTCAAATGTGTCTGCCAGACTCCACCACCGTCGGCTTCACACAAATGTCGAGTTCGCCGTAGGACCTTTCCTTTTTGCCCAAAACGGCAGAGTGCAGGCACTACGGACAATGTACGCCGCAGAAGCCAGATTTTCAACTGAAGAAACTGACCAAAAAGGCATTGTCAGGCCGATAGGGTTCCAGGTGCATTGGTTTTGAAGTTTCTGCGCAGCGGATTGCATTACCAGACGTACCATGTATACTAAGAACAGGCAGCCTCAGCGGCGCTGTTCAGTTGAGCGCAATTGCTGAACATTGCTCGGATGCATGACTTTTGTATTTGCCAGATGATGATCATAACTGTGTAAAGGATTGACTTGGCATGTCAGGACGCAAGCATAAACGAAGGGATCAAAAACATGGAAAGAAACGAAGGCAGGGAACTCCAATTTTCTCCCGCCGTCTGTTCTCTGCATGTCTGCATCGCAGACCATGTCAGTGGGATGTCCTAATCCATGAATTGGCCGTAGTTTTGTCCAATCACTATCGGCAGATAAGCGATGAATTATCGACGGAAACCTTCCAATTCGGCGGCGAAGATTTGACCCTTGTTGGATGGATGCTGGCCAGGGGCTTCGAAATCTTCGTCGTTAGAAATTGGCCTTCTGGATACGGGGAGGACATGAAGGAAGAACTACGGCGACTTGACGAGGTTTCGGCGGCGCCACTTGCCGAGTATACAGCCTCACAGTGTTTTGATCCCATTCTTCGAAAGTACGTTGAGGAGACGCGGGACTTCTACCCAGGTAGACCCCACGCAAACCTGACCAAGATTACAACGGCCCTATACACGACTCTGAAGGCCTTCCTTATTTCAAGATGTTCGCCTGGTGGTAACCTGCATAAATGCCTGATGAATCCTCTCGCTGATGATGACGGGTATTTTCCGAGAAATGGTAAGGCGCCCGATCCTACGAGCAGTTGCGGAGATCCCCTCCGGGATATCTACCAACTCGGCTTGACGATCCATGATGAAGATGATGGCGGCGATATGAAGAGAAAGCTGGCCCATTTCGTTCGTACGGATCCCTGGCTGTTTGCCGAATGGAAGTCTTTCGTAAGAGAACGGCTCGACGCATCCAAAAGCAAAAAGCAACTCGGCGATCAATCAATGGCTATCGATGAGGCCACAGACGAGTTTATTTTCAGAGCCACTCATTTGTATGGTAGGACACCCATCCAACTGTTTCTTGAGCGTCAGAAGGATATGCCTGACCGGCAGAGGCAGCGAATGCTTCGATGGAACGCCGAGACCTTCTATGGGGAATTCCTTATAAGGACTGTGGAATTTCCTTTTGTCCATGCGACAGACCTGGCAAATGACAAGGACTATCGTTTGACGGGAACCATGCCAGAGGCTCTGCGTAGGTTCCAATCTAATGACCTCCTCTTCACCCGTGTCACTCCATGGGATGATCATTGACTTTTCTCAGGGATACAACAACGGTTCGGAGGAGCCGGAAAGGATCAAGATTTACTGTCCGAGTTGCAACGGGAAGCCCAATACCAGGCGTGGATAGCCCTCTTCGGCCAGGAAGAGCTTTTGTTTGAAGACGGCCTAAAACTCGGTGCGGCCATGAACCGGTTTCATCGATATTGGACAGATGAGGTGATTCTTCCTGACAGTGGATTGACCCGGGCTGAATCTTATCAACAAACACACGGTCATGCGCCTCCAGACCTAAAATTCCCATTGCCGGCCTATTTGCTCAAAGCCCAAGACACGGCGGCGGTTTTTGACCGACGGCACGGGCTGGCGTTCTATGTGGGCTATGGCTTGTTCCGATCAGCCTTTGAGGACGAAAAAGCCCTCAGCCCGGACCAAGTGCAGCGTGTCTGGGATTATTTGATCGATAGAAGTACCGATTTCTGGTTATTCCAGAGAATGCGGGAACGGTACCCCGAACGCACACAATATGTGTTCAGGCAAGTACTCCAGGATGAAACGTTTCAGTTGGATCGCGATTTTGATCCGATCCTTGGTAAGTTCAAAGGGGAATCGATGCGCAGAACTGGGCGGCCGATGATTACAGTGGTCGACTCTGAGCCAGGTCGCCCGCTTGAAAGAAAGATATTGATATAGAAATTAATGAGCGAATCGTGAAATTGGCAGAGAAGACAATCGACGCATTACTTTCAGAGTTAAAGTAATAACAGCGAAATCGCATGAAGACTCCAACCATGCGCAAGTATGAGGACATTATCAGTTTGTTTCAGTCTTGTCTGAATAACTACGCCTATCAAGGTCTTGATAAGCAGGAGAATGAGTTATTCGACCGGCTTTATAATGCCCAGGGTGATGAGCATCGTGAATTCTGCCAGATATTTGGGCCGGAAAAGATTCCCGGCAACGTGGGTGAGTTCCTGGGCTACTTCATGGTTCGCAAGGTCATGTGCGGCAAGGAAATGATGCGGATGGCAGGCACGGTGATCAAGAAGCTGGGCAAATGGCTCGAGGAAAAGGATTACGTCAAATCAGAAAGCGCCGTGGATGTTGTCAGTCGCGGCGCTGTTGCCGCGAAGGAATTGCCCGCTACGGAAGAATTAGCCCAGATGCTTGACGATCATGCCGACGATACCACCGAGGATTGTGAT
>JARRQQ010000538.1:0-3750 GCA_037381725.1 Sedimentisphaerales bacterium | reverse complement strand
GAATCCGAAACAGCACCGATTGTCATTGAAGAGGCTCCGACCTACCGGAATTTGTTCGGAAGCATCGACCGGACCGTTGACCGGTGGGGCAGACTCGTCACTAATTTCACTCAGATCAAGCCGGGTAGCCTCCTCCGGGCCAACGGCGGTTATCTCGTGTTCAATCTCGAAGATGCGCTGAGCGAGCCTTTCGTTTATAAGAATCTCAAACGGGCGCTCAAAAGCGGCTACGTCCAGCTTGAAAGCTACAATCCCTGGGTGCCCTTCAGCACGGGCGGACTGCGCCCTGAGCCGATCCCAATCAACACAAAGGTTGTCGTCGTCGGGGCGCCCATCCTCTATTACATGTTGCGATTCTATGACGATGAGTTCGCCTCGATATTCAAGATCAAGGCGGATTTTGGCACGGAAATGGACCGCGACGGCAAACAGGAAATCCAGTACGCGCGCTTCGTCGCGACCCTCTGCAGAGAGGAGAAGCTTCGTCCCCTGACCCGTGAAGCGGTCGAAGAGGTGATCAAGTTCGGCAGCAGGCAGGTCGCCGGGAAGAACAAACTGCTGACCCGCTTTTCGGAGATTGCCGATCTGCTCCGCGAGTCGGACTACTTCGCGAAGACGAAAGGGTCCGGTGTCGTGCAGTTGGCACACATTCGCAAGGCTCTTGAGAATCGCATCTATCGGTCCGACCGAATCGCAGAAAAGATACGTGAACTTATCGACGACGGCACGCTGCTCGTGGACACCGAGGGGAGCAAGATCGGGCAGGTCAACGGGTTGGCCGTCATCAACCTCGGCGACTACGCCTTCGGCAAACCCAATCGAGTAACCGCCTCGGTGGGGCTTGGGTCGGACGGACTGATCAACATCGAGCGAGAGGCAAAACTCTCGGGCAGCACGCACGACAAAGGCATACTGATCCTTTCGGGTTTCCTCCGCAACCGATACGGTCAACAGCGCCCTCTGGCGATCTCAGCGAGTATCTGCCTGGAGCAAAGCTACGGTGGTGTGGAAGGCGACAGCGCCAGTTCGACCGAGCTGTTTGCCTTGCTTTCCAATCTGGCTCAGGTGCCGCTGCGACAGGATATTGCGGTGACCGGGTCCGTCAATCAGTGGGGCGAAATACAGGCCGTCGGCGGGATTAACGAGAAGATAGAAGGATTTTTTGACGTATGCCGCGTCGTGGGGCTTAATTCGAAGCAGGGCGTTTGCATCCCGGCCAGCAACGTGCGAAACGTCGTGCTTCGACACGACGTCCAACAGGCCATCGCCGACAGTGAATTCCACGTTTACCCGATAGAGACCGTGGACCAGGGCCTGGAGTTGCTGACAGGGAAGAAAGCGGGTTCGCCTCAGGAAGAAGGCACGCTCCACTGGCTGATTGACCGGCGTCTCGACGACATGGCCAAGGCTTTGCACACGTTCGCAGCGTCGCGTGAAAGCCGGCTCATTTCGCCGGCCCCGGCACCGCCGGAAACGCCCGGTCCGCCAAAGACTCCTGGCGACCAACCCTGAGAACGTGCAGATTCAGCCCTCGACCTACGGCCCCGTAGTCGTCACCGTGCCGTACGTTTTTTGAAGCTACGTTTCTCAACGCTTGGCCGGTCCTCCGTGATCGACCCGACGATGACTTCATCGACCATGCCTAAAAACAAGCCGTTGTCGACGACACCGGGAATGTCATTTATCCTCCGTTCGAGCACCCTTGGGTCCTCGATGCGCGGGAATTTGACGTCGATGATGAGGTTTCCCAAATCCGTCACGACCGGTCCTGCTTTGCTGTGGTCCGGCCGGACCGTGGTCTGCCCTCCCATCTTTTGTAGGAGACGCTCCACCAAAGTCAGAGCGTCGGGGACGACCTCAACGGGGACCGGTGCCCGTTCGCCGAGGTGCGAGACCAATTTCCTCTGGTCCACCACGATGATGTAGTGCTCGGCCATGGCCGCCACGATCTTTTCTTTGGTCAGTGCAGCGCCCAATCCCTTGATGAGATTGCCGTCCGGGTCGACCTCGTCGGCTCCGTCGATGGCAACGTCGAGGCGAAGGACGTTCATGCTGTTGATGGTGGGGATACCGAATTCTCTGGCCAGAAGCTGGCCCTGGAACGAGGTCGTGACAGCCTTTAGGTCCAGACCCTCATTTCGTACCCGGCGGCCCAAGCCCTCGATCGCGTACCGCAGCGTGGAGCCTGTCCCGAGTCCGACAATTGAGTGGTCCCGTATGGCCTCTACCGCCGTCTGCGCCGCCAGCTCTTTAGCTCGTTCGATTTCCATCATGCGGCAGATAATCTCCGGACTCAGGGGCAATGTCTACAAAAAAATGTCGAGCGCCTGCGACCTGGTTCAAAATTAGACCGACCAGGAAAGGCAAAGAGTTAGGCAGTGACGCCGCATCATGAATCCCGTCGCGAATAAGGACAGGCGGATCACCCCCTAACTCACCCCATAACCTCTCCCGCGGCTATTTGTCGGCCGGCAGCATGAACATGGCGTCCAGCCCCGGCGGCTCCGATCACAGAGCGCCAGCGGCTAAGCGTTCTTGACGGGAATCTTCTTGCTCTTGGATTTGGCTTCCTGGCTCTTTGCCATCGTCACCGTCAGGACGCCGTTGCTGAACTGGGCTTCCGTTTTGTTTTCGTCCACTTCTGCGGGCAGATCGACGGTGCGGTCGAAACTGCCGTAAGAGCTTTCCAGGCAGTAGTAGTTCTCTTCCTTGGTCTCTTCGTGCCGCTTCTTCTCGCCGGAGATACGCAGCGTGTCATGGCTCACGGTTACGTCGATTTCCTTTTCCGACATACCCGGTAGCTCCGCCTCGGCGATCACGTGGCCGTCATCCTCTCGGATGTCCACAGGGGGCAGGTAACCGTCCGACCACCGTTCCATCTCGCGCAATGGGCTTGACCAGAAGTCGTCGAACAGACGGCTCATCGAAGTCTCAAACGGGTAAAACAAATCACTCGGGCGTCTCATGCCCCGGTATCTCGGTCTTCTTAGACTTGGCAGTGCCATGATAGTACTCCTTTCAATGTGAAGCTCTCAGCTTCACTGATTCAAATATCTTTTCATCTACTTGTCCGATCACAAACACGTCGGTTGTCTCTGCATAGGGTCTCCTTTCTGAATCCCACGAGTCAAAAGCATACGGTGCGCTGTACAGTCTTTCCCGGTGCGGACCCCGGTAGGGATAGGTAATCTGGAGGTTATTCACCACTTCCTTGGCGCCTCCTTCGTAGGCGTCGTCTTCGGCGTCTTGTCGCGCGCTGTAGGTGGCGACGGTGCCGTTCAACGTAACAATTCCATTGTTGACGGTCACGGTGATGTCATTGCTGTCCACGAACGGGCTCCAGCGAAGCTGGTCCTCTACGTCGCGCCGGATCTGCGCGTCAGGCTTCCACGTCCACTGACGCGCGGACTTGATGTTGTTGACCACGGTAACTGTGCCTTTGACGCTCTCCGCCACCGTTTCGGCCAGCGCCTTCTCCCACGAGGTGTGCACCTTTCCGGATAGAAAGACGGTTCCATCGGAGGCCGAGACGTGAAGCCTGTATCGCTCGACGTACGGATTCTCGATCAAAGCCTTGCTGACGCGATCTTCGAGGTCCTGATCCGCGGGAATGACCGCCGGCCGGACCTTGATCGTGTTGCGAACGTACTTGACACCCGTCGTGTTGCTCGCGTCTCGTCCGGCGGCCGTCTTCGCCATGAGGTTATCCACGGTGCCGCTCAACAACACGTCGCCGTCGGTGACATCGAC